>VSOD01000089.1 GCA_009774655.1 Lachnospiraceae bacterium | reverse complement strand
CCAGATTTCCTTCGTCAACAGGCATCTGTTCGGCACAGTGTCCTTTACCCCTGTCCGCAGGGCAAAAGAGCGTCCGGATCCATACATCACCGTCACTTTCGGTCTTTCTTACCGGATTGACTCCCCCAGGATTGATGCGGCCGTGGAGGCATATCCGCACCGTTTTACGCATCATCTGATCATCGGCAGCGTCGATGAGATTGACGGGGAGCTGCTCGGATGGCTGCGGGAAGCGGCGGATTTTGCCTGCTCGAAACGTTAGCCATTCCAGGCGTCCATATCCCGTATCATCATGCCATTATGAATAGAAGTGGAGGTTTATCATGAATCGTTTGTTTTTATTCCGGATCGCGTGCCTGCTTTTGTTTCTTGTATGCGCGGCCGCTCTTTTTATAGAAATCTTTGTCAACGACATTAACAGCCTGACTGCCATTTATCTGTGGGCCGGTCTGACGCTCTTAAGCCTGTCCGGCATCATCGCCGGCGCTTTTCTCCACCTGATCAGAAACGAAAGGAGCAAATAGAACTATGAACCGTCATATCATACGTCTGAAAGACCAGCCGGAACTTCTGACCGCTGCCGCGCAGTGGTTCCACGAGAAATGGGGCATCCCGCCTGAAGCCTATCTGGAAAGTATGCAGCAGTGTCTGGCCGGCAACCATCCTGTTCCACAATGGTATCTCGCTCTGGAACAGGACAGGATCATCGGCGGGCTGGGCGTGATCGAGAATGATTTCCACAACCGGAAAGACCTCACTCCCAACGTCTGTGCCGTCTACACCGAAGAAGACCGGCGCTTACAGGGTATCGCGGGCGCTCTGCTGGCCCGCGTCTGCAGCGACATGAAGGAGCAGGGCATCGACACGCTGTATCTTTTGACCGACCATACCTCCTTCTATGAACGTTACGGCTGGGAATTCTTCTGCATGGTACAGGGCGACGGGGACCCCGAACCGTCACGGATGTATATCCACCGTGCCTGAACTCTGTTTTTTTAAAAACTTCTCATATTTTCTTGACCTTATACCAACTATATCCCTTATATTGGGCTTACGAAAGGAGGTCATATCCATGAATATTAATGAGCTGGAACGCCTTACGGGAATCACGAAGCAGAACATCCGTTTCTATGAAAAGAAGGGACTGCTGCACCCCGCAAGAAATTCCGAGAATAATTATCGTGAATATACAAAGGAAGACCTTATTTGTCTGAAAGCTGTCAAGCTGCTGCGGAAGCTGGACCTGCCTCTGGAGGATATCCGTAAGATTCTGCAGGACGAAGAGCCACTGTCGGAAGCCCTCTCACAGCATCTCAAAACGCTGCAGGAGAAGCAGCAGGAACTGAGCGCCTGCATTGATGTCTGTAATAATCTGCTGCAAAAGGCAAAGTCCCAGGCGGCACAGACAACACTCCGGCACAGCAAAGTGAAGGCGGGCACCCTGTCCGACATGGGACCAGACTCCATGCAAAGCAATACCGCTCAGACTGCTCAGACTGCTGCACAGGATGCTGCCTCACAGACAGCCCAGCAGCCGCACACGGTGCTCAGTCCACAGCTGGCCCTGCTGGACATAGACGAGACACTACGCAAAATGGATGAGATTGAGAAAAATGGAGGGAAGTTTATGTCGATCATTAAAGATTATCAGAAATTTTCTGCTGCTGAACGTTTAAAAGGTTTTTCTTTTAAACCGGATACCATGGTAATGAATGCAGAAGAATTTAAGGAAGCGCTCCTGCAATACGCCGAAGAAAACCAGCTGAATCTTACCATCATAAAAGAAGGCATGTATCCCCTTTTCAGAATTGACAACCTGGAATATAAGGCGGAACGCATCTTCGACCGTTTCGGTGCAACAATACACTGTTCCCTGACGAATCCGGAAGAACTGGAAACAGGGCTGGAACATATCCCACCCGCCCGCAAACGGCTGTACAGCTTCTTCCATGGCCCCTGGTTTTTCCTGCTGGTACTGTTCATCGTCATGGCAATCAGCCGCCAGAGCTTCTTCTGGGCTTTCTTTGTACTCGCCATGGTGGGACCGTATCTCTTCTGGCTGTTTATACGTTACTTCAGATAGTCCGTATGAATCTTTATTTCCGAAATCACCTCTGCCTGCCGGCAGGGGTGATTCTGTCTGTGTTTCTTCGTAATTATACTTAAAATATGTGTCCGGGCTAAACACATAATTTGCATCCTCGATATCCTTCGAGCCCCTGTTAAAAATAATGCTCAACATACTCTTCACCCTTTCTGCATCTGAATTCTCTCTTCTTAAGAATTATCTTATAGTCAGCAACTCTAAACCTGTGCCTTCACTCCTGCAAAAAGATCCCGCAGGCTCACCAGTACTACACGCTCATCTCTCCCGGCCTCCTCAAGCACCGCTTTCGTAAAGCCTGCTCTGGAAAAGAGATAATAGTAGGATCTGCCCCGTTCCCGGCAAAACAGATCCGCCCGCCTGCGAAGCTCCTTTAAAACGGTAAGATCCAGCGCCTCACTGCGCCACTTGCACTCGGCGAACAGATAATCCTTCCCGTCCTGTGCCACCAGATTGATCTCCACCTGCCTGTGCTCCGCCGGATCGTTTCCCCACCACCTGCCGATGGACGTGAAGAGAAGCGGCAGACCGCCATCGCTGTTCACCCGAAGCAGATAATCCCGGCAGACTCTTTCGAACACAAGCCCCATATAATGACTGTAATCCGGCTCTATCCGGCGCAGCCACACAGCCTCCTGCGCCCCCGTCTCCAGAAGCGTCCTGTTGCTGAACACATACCGATACCAGAAGCGGAACATGAAGTCCGATATGCCATATAAAGTCTTCCGGGAAGAATCCTTTTCTCCGAAAGGCGTCTCTTTATAGAGAATATCCAACTCACAGAGCGTATTGATATATTTCAGGCATTTGGCCTGCTCTTCCCCGGTCTTCATGGCGATCTCATTGCTCCTGGAGCAGCCCGACGCGATGGCCTCGATAACTGCGCTGTAAATGCCCGGCTCCTGCACCTCCTGACGAAGCAATAACAGCGGTTCCTCGTAGAGATAGGCCGTCACATTCAAGAACAACTCCCTGATATTTTCGGCAAAAGACCGCTCCCTTTGTACCAGCCTAAGATACAGCGCCGTTCCCCCGAAAGCGCCGTAAAGCATAAGTTTCTCCTCATCGGAAAACCCGTCGAAAAACTGTATCGCCGTCTTATAGTCAAAGGATCTCATATGAAGCTGCCCCGTCCGTCTGCCAAAGACCGGGCTTTTGGAACCGAGAACCTCCTTCTCCATAAATCCCATATAGCTGCCGCACAGCACGATAAACAGCCGGCCATACTGCAGCGTGTGGTCGATCAGATGCTGCAGCACGGAAAGCAGCGCCTTATTCTTCTGCGCCAGATAGGGGAATTCATCGAATACCAGAATCAGCCGCTTTCCTTTCTGCCGGCTGTCGATATAAGTCAGCGCCTTCTCCCAGCCGGCAAACGGCTCCAGCGCAGTCTCCCCATAATAAGCAAAGACCTGACGGGAAAATTTCTCCAGATTCAGCTTGTCATTACTCTGCTCCGCAGAATAGAAAATCGTCTCCTTATCTCTGCAGAATTCATTCAGCAGCGTCGTCTTCCCCACCCGCCTGCGGCCATACAGGATAAAAAGTTGAAACGCTTCCTGCTCATACCGTTTCTGCAATTCTTCCAGTTCCACTTTCCGTCCGATAAACATACACGCCACCTTTTCTAATGAAAACCGTCCATCCCCGTATGATATAGTAAACGAAATTTCTAATGTCGTTAACTATAAACTTATAATCAGTTAACATGAGATTTATTAACTCGCAAGTTATTAACTTTCAAGTTAATTATATTGCAATGCCGTCATTTTTGCAAGTCTTTCCTTTTATGGACTGACTTATTCATGGCAGGCGTTTTTTCCTTCCAAAGACCTGTCATCATATCATGAACATTATATCTGTCTTGTCACATGTCTTGTTAATTATTGCGCAAATCTCTTTCCTATTTTCCCCATTTGGTGTAAAATGCAAAACAGAGAATGTACCTCGGTGCAAAACGACGCTTTGGATATGGATGAATGGAGGAAAAAATGGACAGACAGAATCTGACACTGCTCACTGACTTATATGAGCTGACGATGATGCAGGGTTATTTCAAGAACAAAGACCGCAACGAAACCGTGATTTTCGATGCCTTCTACCGCAGTAATCCCTGTGACGGCGGTTTTGCCATTGCGGCAGGCTTAGAGCAGCTGATTCAATATATCAAAGAGCTGCGCTTCGACGATCAGGATATCGCTTACCTCGCAGGTCTCGGCATCTTTGACAAGGACTTCCTTGACTACCTGAAAGATTTCAAGTTCACCGGAGACATTTACGCGATCCCGGAAGGTACGGTGGTATTTCCGCGGGAACCGCTGATCAAAGTTATCGCTCCCATCATGCAGGCACAGCTGGTAGAGACCGCTATCCTGAATATCATCAACCATCAGAGTCTGATCGCCACCAAGGCCGCCAGGGTCTGCTATGCCGCCCACGGCGACGGCATCATGGAATTCGGCCTGCGCCGCGCACAGGGACCGGACGCCGGCACCTACGGCGCCAGGGCTGCCATCATCGGCGGCTGTATCGGCACCTCCAACGTTCTGTGCGGACAGCTTTTTGACGTCCCGGTGAAAGGCACTCACGCCCACAGCTGGATCATGAGTTTTCCCGATGAATACACGGCCTTCAAGACCTATGCCGACATGTACCCTTCGGCCTGCATTCTGCTTGTGGACACCTACGATACCTTAAAATCCGGCGTTCCCAACGCCATCCGCGTCTTTACCGAAATGCGCGCGGCAGGCATCCCCCTGACCTTCTACGGCATCCGTCTGGACAGCGGCGACCTCGCCTATCTGTCCAAGAAAGCCCGCAGGATGCTGGACGAAGCCGGTTTTCCGGATGCCGTCATTTCCGCCTCCAACGATCTGGACGAGTTTCTGATCCAAAGCCTGAAGGAGCAGGGCGCTGCCATCACCTCCTGGGGTGTGGGCACACACCTGATCACCTCCAAAGACTGCCCCTCCTTCGGCGGCGTATACAAACTGGCTGCCATCATGGGCGAAGACGGCAACTTCATTCCCAAGATCAAGCTGTCCGAGAATTCTGAGAAGGTGACCAATCCCGGCAACAAGACCATCTACCGTATTTATGAGAAAGAAACCGGCAAAATTAAAGCCGATCTGATCTGCCTCGTGGAAGAAACATTTGATGAGAAGGAACCGCTGCTTCTTTTCGATCCCCACGAACCCTGGAAGAAAACGAAACTGCCCGGCGGCAGCTATACCCTCCGTGAACTGATGGTGCCGGTCTTCCAGGGCGGTACGTGCTGCTACACGTCTCCGAAAGTCATGGAGATACGCTCCTACTGTCAGGAGGAACAAAACACCCTCTGGGATGAGACACGCAGACTGGTAAATCCTCATAAAGTATATGTGGATCTGTCCCGTAAACTATATGATATCAAGATCAAACTGTTGGACCAGATGAATCAGGGATGAGTCTGTTTAAAAATCGCGCTGCAAGAATTTGCTTGAAAAGTCCTTTTCGTTGCATTATGATAATCATGAAACAGTCTCCCGGAGAATCAAACACAAAAAACTCCCGGAGCCTGTCGCAAAGAAACGGAGGAATGCCATATGCTTCGTATTATTACAGATTCGGCAAGCGATCTGCCCAAAAGTTACATCAAGCAGCATGATCTTCATGTGATTCCGACACCCGTCGTGATCGACGATGTAGATTATCTGGACGGCAAGACCATACAGACAGAAGAATTTTACCATATACTGGACGATATCAAGCGGGATGTCAAAACCTACCACATCAATCCCGCCATGTTTACCGATGCTTTCCTGCCCTACGCACAGGCCGGGGACAGCATCATTTATCTGTGTTTTTCTACGGGAATCGCCGGCACCTACAACGCGGCTAACCTTGCCCTGACCGGTATCCGTGAGGATTATCCCGATTTCGATCTGACTATAATCGACTCCAAATGCGCTTCGATCGGTTTCGGCCTGCTTGTCAGCAAGCTGGTCACCATGCTGGAAAAAGGCGCTTCCAGAGAGGAACTGATCGAAGCCGCGGCGTATTATATCGCACACATCCGCCACGTCTTCACGGTGCAGACACTGGCTTATCTGATCAAGGGCGGCCGCCTCACCAAATTCAAAGGCACACTGGCAGAGACATTGGACATGAAGCCTGTTCTGGTGGTAAATGAAGCCGGCGCACTGGCTGTCGTCAAGACCGTGCGCGGCCGGAAAAAGTCCCTGCGTTACCTCATCGAGTATGCCAGGGAGACCGGCTGTCGGCTGGAAGGCCAGACCGTTGCCCTCTGCCACGGAGAAGATCCCGAATCCCTGGAGTTTGTCAACACACTGGTGCAGGAGGCTTTTCATCCAAAAGATACCCTGATCTCCGTAGTCGGCTGTGCCATCGGCGCTCACACCGGACGCGGCCTTGTGGGCTTCTGCTTCTTTGACGCGGACGACGGCAAATACAGCAAATATTTCAATTAAAATCAGACTGAGAATGAGGCAATGACCATGGAAGAACAACAACGAACCTGTACTTATCTGGAAACCGACGGTGAATTCAAGATGCGTGAACTGGACAAAGGCGATCTGGAGCAGTTTAATGCCCTGCTGCAGTACGCTTTTCAGGTCACCTCCTACGATCTGTTTCAGACCGGATGGGAACAGGAAGAGATCAAATACGCCAAGCGCCCCATTTTGGAGGAGGCCTACGTTCTCGGATGGTTCTATCAGGATAAGCTGGCATCCATGATCGTCGTCTATTCCATGAAAGTCAATGTCCACGATACGATCATGGATATAGGCGGCATTACCGGTGTCGCCACCTATCCAGAATACACCGGCCGCGGGCTGATCCATACACTCATGCGTCATGCCCTTGACTACATACACCGAAACGGCATGCTTCTTTCCTTCCTCTACCCTTATTCCATTCCCTTCTATCGCAAGATGGGCTGGGAAATCGTATCCGATAAGCTCTCCTTTACCGTAAAAGATACCCAGCTTCCCAAAATGCGTCCGGTAGGCGGCATGGTGGAACGCGTCGGCCTTGACTCTGAGGATTATCACAATGTACACTCTTACTTTGCCCTGCAGCGGCACGGCGCTCTCATTCGTGACGCGCTTTCCTGGGAAGAATACTGGCGCTGGGACAATGACGACATGATCGCCGCAGTCTATTACAGTAAGGAGCATAAACCGCTTGGTTATGTAGTCTATTATATCGCCAATGAGATTTTTCATATTAAGGAAATGGTCTATCTGAATATCGAGGCCAACTACGGACTCTGGAACTATATCAGCGCCCACTTTTCCATGATCACTCAGGTGCAGGGCGACAATTATTCCGGTGAGCCCATGGCTTATCTGTTCGAAGACAGCGAGATCACGGAGACGATCTCGCCCTACATCATGGCGCGGATCATAGACGTCCGGGAATTCCTTGCCGAATATCCCTTCCAGATCCAGCCCGAAGACCTCAAACTGCACTTTCTCGTACATGATGAAATGGCTCCCTGGAACGAAGGAGATTACATGGTTTCCTGGCATGAGGGCAAGACCATCTGTGAGCAGGTTGACAACAACCAGTCCATCAACGTTGTGGAGCTGTCCGTCAACACACTGACCACCATGCTGATGGGATATAAGAGGCCTTCCTACCTCTACGAACACGAAAAGATCAAGACCGAGTATTACATGCTGACATGGCTGGAACGCCTGATTCCGGTTGAGAAAGCGTATTTCTCGGATTATTTCTGATAAAAATTAAGGTGGCCGTGAACGAAATCACTATTGCGGGCAGCAGATGCGGTCCCTTCGAACCGGCGCTCAAACTGCTTTTGGAAGGAAAAGTGAAGCTGCCGCCCATAGAGCTGTATGATCTGATGGACTTTGAAAAGGCCTTTGCGTCAAGAGCGTTTAAGGCCGGGTTTACATTATAGGAACTAAGTGAAGCATCAGCAAATCCTTTCCTTAAAATATGCGATCGTCTTCTCCAGCCCTTCTTCCAGTGAAACAGACGGCCTCCAATCCAGTTCTTTCTCCGCCAGTTCAATAACCGGTTTTCTCTGTGCCGGATCATCCTGCGGCAGCTGCAAATGCACCAGTTTTGATCCGGAACCGGTCATTTCGATGACCAGCTTCGCCAGCTGCAACATCGTAAACTCCCCAGGATTTCCCAGATTCACAGGACCTGTAAAGTCCGCCCGGCTGTTCATCATACGGATCATACCTGCAACCAGATCATCAACATAACAGAAACTGCGCGTCTGCTTTCCATCTCCATAGATCGTAATATCGTCTCCCCGCAGCGCCTGTACAATAAAATTCGATACCACACGCCCATCGTCTGAGCGCATCCGCGGTCCATATGTATTGAAAATACGTATAACCTTGATATCCACGCCATGCTGCCTGTGATAGTCAAAGAACAATGTCTCCGCCATTCTCTTTCCTTCATCGTAACAGGATCGAACTCCGTTCGGATTTACACACCCCCGATAACTTTCCGGCTGCGGATGAATCTCCGGATCCCCATATACCTCACTGGTACTCGCCTGCAGGATACGGGCATGACATCGCTTGGCCAGCCCCAGCGTGTGCAATGCTCCGATAATGCTGGTCTTCCCGGTCTTGATCGGATCATATTGATAGTGGATCGGACTGGCAGGACAGGCCAGATTATAAATCTGGTCGCACTCCACGTAGACATCCTCCAGGACGTCATGTCGTATAAACTCAAAATAGGGATTCTCCATCAGATGGCGAATATTATCTTTCTGCCCGGTAAACAGGTTGTCCATACATACTACGTCGTTTCCCTGTTCCAGCAGTTTTTCACACAGATGAGAGCCGATGAAACCGGCGCCTCCGGTTACTAAGATTCTTTTGCGGTTCATGATTTTTCTCCTCCGTCACTTAAGGCTGAAATCTGTACAACTCTTCACACCATAATATACTTCTCCAAATATTGTCTTTAAAGTGCTTGCATCATCTTTCACTTTATGTTAGAGTAATTTTATAATATTTCTACAATTCTAGTTTATCTTATACACCAAACAGTGTTTCTACTGTTGTTCTGAAAGAAAGGCATTTCTATGAATCCTGCAAATGACACATCCGTGACCCTCCCCACAACCACTGCACGCTACAAGCACCATGTTAACTGGCATGAAGCTGTTGCATGCGCTGTAGAAATCGAACTACGTGATTATGCAGATCTGCTCCAGTTCCTGTCTGAATATGTTTTAGGCAAAAACAGCTATCGCATTGATCTGTTGATCATCAAAAAACTGTCCGATCAGGCTATCCCCAAAAATATAGCGCGCATTTTCAGCACCTGCAATCTATTTGAATTCAAAGGTATTCACTCGTCTGTAACCATAAGCGCTTATTACAAAACCATTGGATACGCCGGACTTTTGATCAGTCAGATGAGTCATTCAGAATCCACGCAATATAGTTCTTTAGATATCAGCATATCTTTCCTGGCTTTCCGCTATCCGCGCAAGCTCTTAAGACATTTAACGAAAGAACGGCATTTAACTGTTGAAAAATCCTCTGAAGGGATATATTATATTCTTACAGAGACATTTAATATACAAGTCATCGTAATAAGCAGACTGCCACCGGATGAGAATCTGTATCTATGTTGTCTTGCTGACGGTCTACGGGATACTGCCTTGACCAACCGCCTTGCAGATGACTGGATTAAGCATCAGGGGCCGGACATTTATACTAAATATCTGAATCAGTTAACCACTGCCAATAACACTGTGAAAGGAGAATTAACCATGGTATGTGAAGGAATCCTAAATATGTGTGGAACAAGTTCCGCCGAAATTATCGCCAATACCAGAAAAGAGTCTGAAGCACAGATCAACGAATTGCGCGAAGCCAATAAACAATTATCTTCTCAAATTAACCGCTTGAAAGAACTCCTGCGGCAGAATAACATTTCCTTCGAATAAGAACGCCATTCTATGCAGCAGGCGTACCCGGAAGCATTGGCTTGGTACGTCTGCTGTATTTTTTCAAAGAAGGCGTTTCATTCTAAACGTCCTTTCAGAATAACAATAATTTTAGCTTATCGAAAATACTACCATCAGATTCAAACAATTCCTGTCTTGTTCCTCTTTAAGATGCCCTTTTCATTTGTATCGATCTTTGGGCGTAAAATATAACCACTCCCCTAATCTCCTCCTTTGTTCCTCCATCATCATATATTTTTCTTCCAAGGATAATTCCTTAAATTCATCCACCTTATACCTGTACACTTTTTCATAATCATCTATCCCATATACAAGCATATGCTCATGCGTTTCCTCGAAATTTTCGATCAATATATCCAAAGTAGGCGTTTCATATTGCAACCAGTCATGTACCTCAATAATAAAATCACAATTACATAGTTCTTTTGCTGTCTCTCTTGTAAATAAATCTCTTTCCGCTCCTTCACAATCAGAAATGACCAATCCTACCCCCCCCCGGCATAATTTTATCAATCTTTGAACAGAACATTCTCCCTCGATATGTATTGTAACATTATTAACATCCGCCATATTGCGACAGAGTTTCTGTGCGCGTGCATCTATATCAAAAGCATAGACATCTGCACCCGGCATAATTCTTTTCAATCCAACTGCATAATACCCTTCGGCACAACCGATATCCAAGATATACCTGTAATTTTTTAATTTAACTGTATCAAATATAAATTGTATCTCTTTTTCATATATTCCACTCAATTTAGGATAAAGAGAACTTCCTGCAGATAAAAAATCAGGATATACCATACCTTTAAATGGGCCTCTCACTACTTCTATCTTTCCGTTTTTCTGATATATGGCCTGCATTTTCTTATGCAATCTCTTTTGCTTTGTAAATTTTCTGATCTTTCTATAAATACGCACTATCAAATGTTTCATACGTTGCATCCTAACCCTTCCCATGATTCATCAAATATTTCTTTTTGCATAAAAACACTGTCAACAAACTAACAGCAGAACATACAATCCCCTCAAAAAAAACATTTGCTACCAATCGCATCCATGAGATATTTTTATGCCCATCCATAACCATATGAAAAAAAGCGACCAATAGCGCAGATATAATTCCAATTAGAATATAATCCATCCACAGTGTATTCTTCTCTTTCAACACCTGATAAACAAGTTTGGAATTTTTTGGAATAAACATGGTATAGGTTGCAAAAACAGTTGCAAACAGTACACCTTCTATTCCCCAGTATCTGACCAGTACAACAGACAAAATCAAATTCGCCATCCCTTCCCTGAAAGCCATCCACTTACTTTCTTTATAAAGACCTGCCCCATCTCTTACCAGATAAAGAATATCCCTGGTCATTGCATGTATTAGATAAAAAGCCATCAGCAAAACACAGGTAGTGCTCAACTGAAATTCTTTTCCAAGCCAAAGAAAAATCAGATCATTAATATTAAGCGTAAATAATGAAATAAAAATAATTGCAAGGATCATATGGTATGACATAAATTTTTGAAAATAAGCATGCAGATCAGAATCTCCCCGTTCTATTTTTAACCCTATCTTCGTCCTGTAATTCTCATCAATCTTATTAATCACTTTAAACATGTAAGACATTATTGAGTTATACGCCTGATATGGTGTTACGAGCATAATATTTTGAATCGACAAAATAATCACGTCAATATTGGAATTCATCAGCCCGGAAATCTGCATCAAAAAAATGTCGTGTGTCATCTTCTCCGGTTCAAGATCAGCACTTACGCTTTTCCCCTTTACGTCTTCACACAAATGCCATACCAAAATCATATAAATAAGCCCCAGCACTATATTACATATACATCCCACTGACAAAATAATATAAATAGAAGGATGATATAACATGATCAGAAGTAATTCTGTTAATGCAATGGCGATATATACCACGCTGTCCAACACATCAACCAGATATCTATAATCATATACATTTAAAAATGCTTTCGATGCCATGCAGTTAAAATAAGGTATAACCAGTCTGAAACCCAATAAAAAAATCATCCACCCAGCCGCTTTTGCCGAAAGAGAAATTCTGTTCATTAGAAGCGGAAATATAATTGCTATTCCGATTAAAGCAATAAACATCTTTATGGCAACCTTTTTCATTGATTTTTTTAATCCTGCAAAAAGCGCCATAATCCTGTTGATATTTCTATTTTGGATAGGTTCATATAATCGGAACTGATATGCCATCCCCATACCACTTTCAATCAGACAAAAATAAGCAAAAATCTGATTCCCGGTTTGAAATACGGCGTTTATTTCACTACCATAATTTCTAACTATCATTTCAGTCCTGATCATGACTCTTATACACATCT
>VSOD01000088.1 GCA_009774655.1 Lachnospiraceae bacterium | reverse complement strand
GTTCTGTTAAAAATATTTATGGTCAGAATGTATTGTTTTACTAAAATAAGTCAATGTATATAAAGATGGAAGTTTATTTATGGATGCTATTATATAATCAGGATGGATATGTATTACTTAGGTCTTATGGGGTGATTATTCTCTTTATGTTTGGATATATCATAATAAATACTTATATCTTTTTATGATATATAAGTAAATAATTATGTATGGAGTATATCAATCAATTCATATATTAATAAATTAGTTTTATTATTAATAATAATATACGCAATTTTAGTATTAATAAAATAATATAATGATTAATATTTATTAATGATAAAGTATGTATTTATTAGCATATATATGATAAATTGAATAAATGTATATAAATGAAAGTTATATAAGTAATAAATATATATTATGCGAAAAAGGAATGATAAGATACAGCGATATGGCATGGAGAATATCACCCATGCCATATTCTGTTGCTGCTAAATATACAGGGTATAGAAATTTAGAGAGATTGCCGGGAAAGTTTTAGTTTTGTTTATAGAGAAACCTTTTACGGTTATCTATGTTGCCGGTTCCAATCTGCACTATATTACATTTAATATCATATCAAAAATCAAGATTGTATCACTACTGAATTAGATTTTTAACCATTTCTGAAAATCTGTAATATCTAATTCACCGGTTCGTGCTTTTTCAAGTTTTGTTTTTGCCTCAGCACACCATTTACTAAAATCGCTTTTGCTCATCGTTCCCTTCTTAACGCGTGCATAATGAGTTTTATAAGCACGAGTGTAGACTTTTAGTGCTTCGTCGTGTTCAAGTTTTTGCTGGAATGACCGTGTTGAGCCAATGGAGGAGCAACACTTGCCAGATGGATCAATTCGGTTACAGTATGCTATTTTACGATTACTTACTACAAAATATTTACCACAGTTTTTACATTTTCTAACCATTATATTGGCATTTATCATTGATACTATCTCCAGATACAATAATTGAATTAATCTGTCAATTTCATAGTGAAAAAAAGAAGTTGTAATCTTTTGTTGGCTTAAGTAGGAAAGGGCAGACTCAGGAAGTCCATTGCTTTTTATATTTGAGAAGTCCGGCGTTTCTGTCTGGGCGAATTCTTTTTGGAAGTTATGTGGGACAAATGAAACTTCTGTTCTTATGGATAAAGGCTGCTTTAAAAAGGGAGCATTTATATTTTCATGAGGAGAAGAGGATATACATTCATAAAGGAGGGCGCGCTGAGGGATGGATAACTTCTCGAGACCTCCTTGCGCAGTTATATCTAATATGTAATAAAGCATGTCAGATATGGTCTTTTGCGCTTCACGTTCGTTATTAAGCCATACTGGTTCGCCGCCAAAGAGCAGCACTTCTGAGTTTTTATCTATGCTTGGGTCCATTCGAGCGCAATAGTCATTATAATAAGCATCGTAAATATCCGGAGAAAGGCGGAGTATTTCAGATGGTAAAAGTTTGCTTATTATGTTAGAATATCGTTTTCTATCGACTTTATAACGGTAATGAAATGATAGTTGGTTAAAATATTCTGCAATTTCTGTCGCTATAGCGTAATCGCCATTATATTTATAGAATGGATGGATAGACGCTATTTTTTGTTGAATTTTTAAAAAATCTTTTTTATCCTCATCCTCATCCTTCACATTGTATTTTTTTAATCTCCAATTTGTAGTATCGAATCTCTTTGAAAAATATTCGTCAAATAATATGGGTAGCTCAGATAAATCCTTTGTTATAAATTCAAAAAGAAATTTATGCGTAGTGTCTTCGGAATATTTGAAACGATTGTATTCATCAATACATGTGTACCCCACATTGCTAAATTCTGCAAAAATCATTTTCGTATCCTCCTTTGAATAGAAAGTAATAATTTGATAAAAATAGATTGTTGAATAATTCTAATTAAAAAAATCTAATCCGTTGACAATAATGGCATGTTAGTAATATTATAATAGTAGATTTTAGAATGTAAGTCAATTCTAAAAATCTAATATAAAAGTTGCTGGCATATTGCCTATTAATGCGAGTAGGATATATGAGCGACATAATCACACATAATGCCATTTTATATTCACAAAGGGAGACTTAAGAGGCTCTGTACAGGAGACAGTAGGGAAGATCAGCCGATATGTGTAGCGGATATAAACGAAGGCCAAGAGGGACTCCATAATTTAGATAAAAGTAATGGCACAGGTGATAAGCCGTTTTTGCGATTGAAACATAGAATGCACAGGAGGCAACAGTTAGTCTATGGAAAAAGAGAGAGCAGAGTTAGCCTGTCTCGTAAAGAAACATGACAGGATTCAGTCAGTGATGAGGTTTGTTAATATCAGGACGCTTAAAAAGGCCTATGAGAAAGTGTCGAAGGTATATGATAGAGTGGCCGCAGAATATGGAAAGGACCTGACGTACAACCTGAATGCATTATTATCTAGGATGAAGAAATTTGCTTATTATCCGCAATCTGGATATAGACAGAGTGCTCCTGATAATAGTGATAAGAGGCTGATGTATGAGTTCAGATGTTTTGAGGATCAAATGGTATTATATGTTTTTAAGGAAATATTGAAGGCCATTTATATGGGTAAGGAAACTCAACGCATTATAGAGCAGCAGGGCAGCGAGATGAGGCGGAAGTGTATTATTTTAGGGAGCAATACTTTAGTAAAAATTGAGGGAAAGGGAATTCTTGAGGGTATTAATCAGGAACAGCTTATTCAATTTTTGGAGCGGGATATTGCGGACAGGAATTTTATTCGTTATATTAAGAGGTTTCTCAACAATGGAATTTTGGAATGCGGTAATCGACGAAAGAATGAACGGATGTTCTCATCGGTGCTGGGCCAAGTATATCTGTATTACACATTGCAAATTTTTTTGGCTTTGAATGGAATCGAGCTTAAAGGTTGGATGAAAGTTCGAGGTGAGAAAGAAAAGTTTTGTTACATATTTCGCAATGTAATAGATGCGCGGGTGGTTTGTCGGCTACTTAAGAGAGAACTGCATATCATGATTCCTAAGAGTGATATCTGTGTAGAGTTATTAGTTCGCAATCCCCCAATATATTGCTCTGATCGTCGTAGGAGGAATATCTGTGATAAGATATTAGCTCGTAATTGCAAAAGGAGGAAATTGATTTTATGCGGCAGGGAAGACGCAACTGCTTCTAAAGTTTAATTAGGCTGGATGCGGTCAGAACCGCATCCTATCTCTAAATTTTTTGTTATGCATAAGTGTATAAGGGTTCTTCTACTTCTTCTCTTCTTAATGGGGCTATATATATTTTACGAAAAAATTAATTTTTATGGTATTTGTGATTCATTTTGGAAGAGAGAGAAGAAGAAGGATTAAGGAGGTAAAAATTAATGAAGGATATTATGAAATTAGTATTTGAGAGAGAAGCAAAAGCTTTGGGTGAGGATATTGTAAAGGCATTCAAACAATACCATGTGAATATAAACATCGCGAATTGGCAAGCTATGTCAGACAGGATGATATTCGAAATAAAACTCAGAAAAAATACGCGAGAAGTACAAGTACGCGAACGAATGTCTGATGTTCAGCAAAGGCTAAAACTTCCGTTTTTTCAGATAGTTAAATTTGAATTTTCTATTTTTATTATTGCGGCAAAGCATAAGATGACACATCCGGCTCTTCTCCAAATTTTATCTGATCCGGAGTGGAGAGAGCACAGTAAGGGTATGAGCTTGCCTTATGTCGTTGGACATGACGAGGTTGGCACAGTAGTAACTGTTGATGTAGGACAGTTTCCACATTTATTGCTGGCCGGCGCCTCTAATTCAGGCAAGACGGTTGGCCTGCACTCTTTGCTTACCAGTATCATACATAGTAAGTTACCTTCACAGGTTAATTTGATATTAATTGATGTTGGAGCATCTGACTTAGTTCCATTCAATGGAATTCCGTATTTGTCATGTCCTGTTGTGAGTGACAGACAGACGGCCTATCAGGTCTTGATTTCCTTGTTAGATGAGATGGAAAGACGTATTAAACTGCAGTCATTAGATTCAGAACTGTACGATCAGCTTCCAAGATTAGTGATTGTTGTTGATGAATTTCCTGCTCTTTTTGCGGGGATGGAGGATAAGCGAACATCTAAGGTAGTAATTAACGCTGTATCAGGTTTGCTGCAGCGGGGAAGACATGCCAAAATACATGTTGTCCTGGCGGCACAAAATCCAACCATACAGAATATGAAAGTCGATCTTGGGAATATTACGGCAAGAATCGCTTTCAAATGTGCAAAGAAGAATTTTTCAGAAACAATTATTGGTGCGGGCGGGGCTGAAAATCTGTCGGGGAAAGGAGAGTTGTATTTTAAGTCTCCTCAATATGAGGGCCTCATACGGATACAAGGGATCTTCATTTCTCCAGAAGAAATCCAACAGGAGGTATCGCGAATTAAGTCTCGGATGGAAGCAATATACCATGATAACGGACTTAAGTTTACTATAGATATCGATGATTTGCAATATACAGGATTAAATGTATTGCAAGGTTCAAGTGTAAGTTCTCAGGAGCGAAAGGCAGATAATAATGTTCAAATGTTTATACATGCTCTTTTATGGACACTGGGGCAGAGAACGATATCTTGTAATTTACTTATGAGTAAATTTAGTATTGGATGGAAGAGAGCCAAAAAAATTATGGATCGACTGAATGGTTTGGGAATAGTTGAAGATTTAGACAGCAAACTTTCACGGAGAGTGCTGGTCAGCTTTCCAGATGATTTGCCAGAAGAATTACTGGAATTTCTATCGAATCATGGAGTTGCTTTTGATGATCTAATTAATGCGTTTGGCCTTGATGATTGATTTGGCGAGAGTAGTATCAGGGCATAATTGATTTATATATTATTACGATAGTAAATGATATTTTATTTATAGGAGGAAGAATTATGATACAGGGAAGTTTATATTATACGGCTAATGAAGTGATGGAAATGCTTGGTATCTCAAGAGGTCATGCCTATAAGATCGTGAAGCAGCTCAACGATGAACTTGCAAGCAAAGGTTTCATTGTGGTTGCGGGCAGGATTCCGAAAAAGTATTTCGCAGAGCATTTCTATGGCTTGGTGTGATTTGATTTAGCAGCCCCACGGATTATTCCGTGGGGCATATTATACGAAAGGATGTGAGAGTTTGACAGTTACTAAGAATGAAGAACGTGGATATTGGGAAGTACTTTTCTATTATAAGGATTACACTGGAAAAAGGAAACAGAAGCACAAGCGCGGCTTTAAAACCAAGAAAGAAGCAGTTACATGGGCAGAGCAGTTTATAGTTCAGCAATCGCACAATCTTGATATGACTTTTAAATCTTTTTGGGAGTTGTATCGCGATGACATGTCACAGCGGCTCAGGGAAAATACGGTGCGCAGTAAAGATTATGTCGTGGAGTTAAAGATACTTCCTTATTTTGGAGAAAAGAAAATTGCAGATATTACGGCTGCAGATATAAGACGCTGGCAGAATGATATTATGAAGCAAGGGTATGCACCGACATATCTTAAGACCATTAATAATCAGCTTAGTGCAATTTTTAATTATGCAGTGAAGTATTATGATCTGCCTAGAAATCCTTGTAAACAGGCTGGGAGTATGGGAAAAGGGAAGGCGGAGGAAATGCAATTCTGGACACAAAATGAATTCGAGACTTTTATAGAGTTTGTGAAGGATAAGCCAATTTCTTATTATGCTTTTCTAACCATGTATTGGACAGGAATTCGCGTTGGAGAACTGCTGGCACTCACGTTGGCAGATTTTAATGCAGAGGGAAGAACGTTGTCGATTACGAAATCTTATCAAAGAATTAATGGAAGGGATGTCATAACGGAGCCTAAGACGGCCAAAGGCAAACGTGTGATTACACTTCCGGATTTTCTTGTCGTGGAATTGGAAGAATATGTGGATAAATTATATGGTATGATGGCGAATGACAGATTATTTATGGTGACGAAATCATATCTGGAAAAAGAAATGATCCGTGGGGTCAGATTGTCTGGTGTAAAGAAAATCAGATTGCATGATTTGCGTCATAGCCATGCTTCTTTATTGATTGCAAAATTGGGAGCACAACCTAACCTTGTTGCGGAAAGGCTTGGGCATGAAAAAATTCAGACTACACTCTCTACATATGCGCATTTATACCCTAATCAGGCACGTAATCTGGCTGATCAGTTAAATGATCTCATGGATTGGGTGGACGACGAAGAGGAAGGAGATAGCTATGCCGGGGCAACATAAAGAACCAACGATAACTTTCCGTCCCAGTGCATGGGAAAAAGCAATTATAGATCAAAGGATAGCATTAAGTGGTATGCGTAAAAAGGACTTTTTAGTGCGGAGTTGTATATATTCAAATATAGTCGTAGTCGGCAAAAAAGAGAATATACAGCGTATTGTGGATGCTTTACAGGAAATGCAGATGGTCATGAAAGAAATCGCCGGACAGATTCAATCCGGCGGTTTCTCTTTAAACGATAATAGTTATCAGGAACTGAAAAATGATTATTTGGCGCTTACGACTGCACTGGTGGACATAATGAATGGGGCTGCGTATCTGTTTGAAAAGCGGCCTTTGCAAAATCAAAGGGACTGGAAAGCTGAATTGGAATTGGAGCAGTATAGAAATATTCTTAAAATGGAAGAAAATAAAAAGACGGATACAGATTGAGAAAGGAGGACGTTGGGTATATAATAAATATGAATAAACCAAATTTTGAGTAACCTATTTAAGCAAGTGAAAGGTATGGCAGTAGTAAGTATGGAAATGCCTGATGAAATGGTAGAATTTGCAATGCCGTCAAATAAGGATGAACAGCTTAAGGTAAATGCTATGATACTGTATCCCTATATACAGCAGGGAATGATATCACATGGAAAAGCGGCTGAAATTCTTGGGATATTTAAAATCGACCTAGTTACCTTATATGGAAAAATGGGGTTATCTTATATTGATATGTCCGAGGATGAAATAGAAGAGGAACTTGAAACGGTTAAATACCTAAAGGAAGTGATGGAATGATAGTTGTTTCGGACACAACACCGATTATATCCCTGCTAAAAGTGTGGGGCAATTACAATTATTGCAAAAATTGTACAAAACGGTATTAGTGCCTCAGGCTGTTTATAGAGAACTGACTGAAAATCCTGCATATATAAATGAAGCGGATATTATTCAAAATGCTGATTATCTGCTGGCTGTAACAGTAGAAAATGTCAAATCAGTAAATGTTCTTCGTGCAGTGACCGGATTGGATGAAGGGGAAAGCGAAGCACTTATTATGTATGATGAACAGGATGCGGATGTTTTGCTGATGGATGAACAGAAGGGGAGAAGGGTTGCTAAACGCCTTAATGTCAGGCATATCGGAACAGCGGGTATCCTGATGCTGGCATATGATAAAGGATTGATTCAGGCAGTGAAAGTCAAAGAATGTGTAGACATCATGCTTGCAAACGAAATCAGACTAGGGAAGAGTATTTGTAATACAGTGATGGCATATGTGGGTTTAGATACACAATACTAATTTAGATGAACTTGTGTGGAGCCGCATATTGCTTATGTGATAGCGTGGGGCGAAATATTTAAGCAGAGTATAAACAGGAAAAGGTGGTGAAGGTATGACAGCGTTGAAACGTGAAGCGATTCAACTGGTAGAGCAGATGCCAGAAGAGCAGATGCCATATGTTATTCAGTATATAAACACATTGAAAAATAAGGATTTAAGTACAGAGCAGGTTTCTGGAAGCAAACAGCCAGTTAATTCGAAAATGGCAGCATTTTTGGAGTTGGAGAAAATGCTGGTTCCGATCCTGCCAGAATTGGACTATGATAAGGAACTGGCAGAAGCGAGGAATGAAAAATATGGTTATACTGATTGATACCAATGTTGCATTAGATTTTCTGACTATGAGGCAGCCATATTATAGAGAAGCCAGCGATATTATCCGGATTTGTGCTGATGAAAAAGTACAAGGCTATATTGCGTTTCATAGCCTGCCTAATATTTTCTATATATTACGGAAGAATTATTCGGAAACTGACAGGCGAAAAATGCTGAAAAAATTGTGTTTTGTACTGCGAGTGACAGGCGCGAGCCATGAAAAGGTTTGTGACGCAATAGGGTATACGAAGTTTTCTGATTTTGAAGATTGCTTGCAGTATGAATGTGCTAAGGAAATTTCAGCGGACTATATTATCACAAGAAATGTGCAGGACTTCCGATATTCTGAGGTTAAAGCGATAACACCAAAAGAACTTCTGGATATGGAGGAAGTGCGATAAAAAGTTCTGGTAATACTATAAGTGTGTGGTAATACTTTGGTAATAAAAGGTCAGCGAACCAGAAAAATGGTATTATATTTCTATGAAATTGCTGAATAAAAAGACTAGGAATTATGTATATATGGCCTGAATGACAGCCATGAGAGATGAGTTCGAATAGTCGGAGCTAAGCCGCAAAGCCCGTAAACACTAGGGTTTGGCGGCTTTTTCTCTTTCTCATTGCATTACGATTGCATTTTTCTATTCAACCTCTCTGTGATAGATTGCGGTGTGCTGATTGCTAGTGTAATCTGCAATGCTGTGTGAAGCGGGTGTGTATGTCAGCACGCCCGTTAATTTATTGGCAACTTCAAGATTGCTGTTAGGGTACAAATGCCCGTATGTTCCTAAAGTGGTCTGTATCTTCTCATGCCCTAGACGCTCTTTAATCAAAAGCGGGTTTTCTCCCATGCTGATTAAGAGGGAAGCGTGGGAATGTCGTAACGCATGGATTTTGATACGGTGTACGCCTGCAAGCCCGGCAAGTTTCTCTAAGGCTCTTGGAAGCGTGTGCTTACTGGTCGGAATACTGTTGTAGCTCAACACCAGATTGCAGCCTTTCAGTACCTTTTGCTGAACCTCACGCCACGCCTGCAACTCCTTTAGGGTGTCCGTGTCGATATAGATTGTGCGGACGCTTGCCTGCGTCTTTGGCTCAACAAACTTGTAATCGTCCATTGATTTATAGTACAGGGTTTTTGTTATGCTTAAAAGCCCGGTTTCAAAATCAATGTCAGACCATTGCAGGGCGGCGGCTTCGCCTATCCTCATGCCCGTCATAAACAGCAGCCAAAAGGAAATGAAAAGGTAATGTTCGTAATAATCGCCCTTGTAGAGCAGGGAAATCACTTTCTGAAATTCCTCCAACGTCCAAAAGTCAACCTTTGTCTTTTTGCTCTTGATGTTGCCTATCATGCGTGACGGGTTTTTCTTTGCAATCCCTAAAACGATAGCCCGGTCAAATGCGATAGAGAGCATACCCTGTACGATACGGATATAGTTAGGGCTGAACTCCTTTGCAAGTTCCAGTTGCCAGTTTTGCACGTTGATAGGCTCTATCTCGTCCGTTGCCATTTTGTAGAAGTATGCGAAATGCTTCTGAATGGTGGAACGGCGGTTTAGGTATGTGCTTTCCTTTACCTGCGTTTTGTACCACGGCAGGTAGGTTTCTTCAATGAACGTCTGAAAAGAAACCGTGTCCTTTTTGGCGGTCAGTTCTTCGGTGGAAGTGAGGACAAGTTTTGAATATTCCTCCCGTGCTTCCTTTTTTGTCTTAAAGCCGCTTCGGTATTTCTGGATTTGTTTACCTGTTATCGGATTGTAGCCTAAGTTTGCTCTAAAATAATAAGTTCCGTTATCTGCTTTCTTAATTGGGTCTTTTGCCATAATCTCACTCCTTACATTGGTGTGCAAGAAGTACATTCAGCCTGCCCGTCTTGAAATCTGATACCCAACAATTCCTCCACGGCTTCCCTCGGTACACGGTCTAATTTCCGGGACTGGTAGTATGTATGCCCTTTGGAAATCATAAGTTTCTTCGCTTCCCTTATAATGTCAGCCGCAAAAGATGTCCCATAACCCAGAGCAATTAAGTCTTTTTTGGTTACGGTTATCATAGCCCTCCTTTCCTAGACCAGATAATGAAACCTCAATATCTTGTCTACAATCATAACAGATTTTCAGCAAAAATGCTCATTAAATTTCATTATTTTTCAAAAAAGTTGAGTAAAACGGGAAAACGGACGGCTTGGCAGCTCCACGGGACTTTAACCCCTCTCATTCCTATGAGTAGCCGTGTCATACGGGTGTATCATTATGCCAATGTGCGGGTCATGGCGGCGGCAGTTTCCACATTGCCGCCTGCGGTTCGCTGATACTGTATCGCTCGCCCCTTGCCGGGGGTCTTGGCGTATCAGCCCGCAGGCTCGCCGCACATTGAACGTGTCCGTTTGCCCTATGCTGCGCCGTGCGCTTTCTTTGTCAAGGTTCTTGCGGCTTGTCAGCCCGCAAAGGCACACCATGTTGATGTACTTTTGCGGAATGGCAAGAAGCGGCGGGCGGTCAGCCCGCCCGTGCTTTCCTGCTTCCATTGGGAAAGGGTATCTGTCGTTATGCCACCTTAAAGGTCGGGATTTTTGCTATCAGCTTAGTTTCCAGTCGGCGGCGTAATTCTTCGTCAATGTAGACAATGGGCTTTCCCTGCTCGTCATACATGGTTCTGGTTGACAGTGCGGAAATGAAGCCTGCAAAATGTTCCAGTACCACGTTGATAGCGTCCACGTCCCCGGAAACAGCCGACACAATGACGGGGTAAGGCAGCAAGCCGCCCGGCGTTTTTCTCCTGCTCTTATTCATCAGCATAGCCCTCCATGATTTTTTTCAGTTTCCGCAGGGCGTTTTTCCTGCGGTGTGATACCGTCCTGCGGATAAGGTTCAAATGCCCTGCTATCTCCCTGTCGGTCATATCCGCAAAATAGGATAGCAGGATAATTTCAAGCCTGTCCTGCGGCAAGGCTTTCAGTGCTTCGGCTAACAGTTCATCAGCAACGGCGACTTCAAAGCCCATAATCTCAAAAAGGTATGTATCTTGGAAATATTTATCCCACATGGCAAACTGTTCTACGGTGTGCGGCGGCAGTTCGCAAAATAAAACTTCACGCTCCCCCTGCTGGTTCAGTTCCCTGTGGTAGTCGTTCCTCTCATTCTTTAATATCTGCTTGCAGAAGTGTTCAAAGGTGTTCTGTTTGTGTTCGTTCTGTGAATGGGGCTTCACGCTTCCACCTCCCTCTTGCCCTTGTCAGAGCCGGGAATTTTTACCCCTCTATTACTTACTACGGGAAAAATGAAAATTTTGGCAATGTTTTTCAAAAAAATTTTAAAAAAAATTTTCAAAAAACATAAAAATGCCCGGCTGCGGTCTGTATTCAGTCGGGTGTGCATTGGGTTCTTTTTTCTTGGGTGGGTTGCGGATTTTCCCGCCGTGGCGTTTGTGACTGCGGGCGGGAAAATTCTTTCTGTGGCTTGTCCCTTTCCAGTAAAAAATGTTACAGACTCAATATCACGTTTCTATCAGTTTTGTATCACGATTGCATTAAGACTTTCTGCAAAGAAAGACATTTTACGCAAGAGGGGAAAAAGAAAAACGCCGCCGTATGGAAGCCCTGCGGCGGCAAAAATAAAGGGGTTAGGGGAAAGAAAGAGCAGCCGGAACTGTCCCGGCTGCCCGTGTGTTTTTTGTCGATTGTTTCAGAAAAGGTTATCATCTTCGGTATGCTCCATTATATCCTCAACATTGCAATGCAGAATGTTACATAGTCTGTCTATGGTGTTGGTCTGTACGTTTTTATTCTTCCGCAATCTATCCAGTTGGGAACGGTTTACGTTGTGGTATGTGTAGAGGTCATATTGCGTCACGCCCTTTTCTTTCATGGTTTCCCAAAGACGGTCATATTTTATCATTTTTTCGCCTGCCTTTTTTCAGATTGGTACTTGTATAAAGTCAATTATCCATGTAAAATTAGCTCTATAATAGTGTTCGTATAATGACACTACACAATTCACGAAAGGAGATAAAGGAAATGGGGATTGATGATTTTAAGGATTGGCTCTTTGACATTCTAAATGATTTGGATAGTGACATTTTGGCAGACATCAAGCCAGACGACACGGCAAACACATTTCAGTTAATTATGGTCGGCGGCAACGTATTTGAAATTGAGTGCCGGGAAGCGGAAGCATAGGGGGGATATGGAAGAAAAAAGCAGGAAACTAAAAGTGTACGGGGCGACAAACAAATCCTACCAGACTATCCCGCAGATAAAATTTGAGGGGCAATGGCTAAAGGCTCTCGGCTTCTGCGTGGGGGACAGGTTGCAGGTGGATTGTGAGGAAAACAGAATAACAATCACGAAGTTATCAGACGACAACGGGTAGCAGGAACAGGCGGCAGCCGCAAGGGTAAAATGCACGGGCAAAAAACGCCCGCCCTTGCCCCCGCCGCCCGTTCCCGCTTATGGGTCAGTCAAGAGGGAAAGCCATAAAAAATCGGCTTCCCTCTTTTCTTTTGATTATTTTCAAAAACTTTTCTAAAAGGTTGCCATTTTTTGATTTTTTCCCGTAGTAGGTAATAGGGGGAAGAATAGCAAGCATAGGGATTGAGTACCCAATCCCGTAAAATTCCCACTTGCCGCTCTGCGGGGCTT
>VSOD01000087.1 GCA_009774655.1 Lachnospiraceae bacterium | reverse complement strand
GAAACGGGTGTTTTTCGCAAAGGATGCGCCAAAAAAACGGCAGAAAGAAATGGTATACTACTGGGCCGCAAGCATCCTGCGGCAGCCGGGCGAGCCGCTGAAATGCACCGCAGATTTTACCGTTGAGCCTCCGGCAAAGTCCGGCACCTATAAACTATATCTTCAGGCCCCGGACGACAGTTTGGGGAATGTGAAAGGCCATATTTCGATTGCGCCTGCCGCGGCGCCTTAAACGCCTCAGGCCAATCCTCAGGCCTGCTTCGGGCAGCCGCTGCACCCGCCGCATCCCGGCCGGTCCGCATCTTCCTCACATACGTTCCGGCTGTATGCTTCCCTCGGGCTTGTCAGCAGGCAGATCGCCTGCGCCGAGATCCCTTCACCGGAGCCGGTGAAACCAAGTCCTTCTTCGGTGGTGGCCTTCACATTCACCTGCTCCGTTTCAATCCCCAGCGCCTCCGCAATATTGGCCCGCATCCGGTCGATGTGGGGGCGCATCTTCGGCGCCTGGGCAATGATCGTAGCGTCGATGTTTTCGATCAGGAAGCGGTTCTCCTCCAACAATTCCCCTACATGTCGTAACAGCTTAACGGAAGAGATTCCCTGATAGGCAGGGTCGGTATCCGGAAAATGCTTGCCGATATCGCCAAGCGCCGCCGCTCCCAGCAGTGCATCCATAATGGCATGCAAAAGCACATCCGCATCCGAGTGCCCAAGCAGCCCCTTCTCATACGGTATCTCTACCCCGCCCATGATCAGCTTCCTCTCCGGCACCAGTTTATGAACGTCATACCCCATCCCGATTCTCATACGATCCCTACGCCTCCCTTTCTCCCGCATAAAAACTTTTCTTCATAATAAAAGTAAGCAGTCTGTCCGCCACCTCTTCCTTGCTCATGATCGGCAGCGTAAGCGTATCCTCCTTCGTCAGCAGCGTCACCACATTGGTGTCCGTGCCAAAACCGGCTCCTGTCTGCTTTAAGTTATTGGCCACGATCATATCGATCTTCTTCTTCTCCAGCTTCGCCCTGGAATTCTCCAGCATATGTTCGGTCTCCATGGAAAAGCCGCACAGAAACTGTCCCGGTCTGCGATGCGCGCCCAGCCAGGCCAGAATATCCTCCGTGCGCTCCAGCACAAGATTCATCTCGTCGTCCTTCTTCTTCAACTTCTCATCCGCTGTCACGGCCGGACGATAGTCGGCCACCGCCGCTGCCTTGATGATGATGTCCTGCTCCTGTGCATCCGCCTTCACCGCCTGCGCCATATCCGCCGCAGACACCACCGGAACCATCCTGACACCCATCGGGGGCTGTAAATTCACTTTTCCTGACACAAGTGTCACTTCTGCCCCGCGCAGCATTGCCTGTCTGGCTATGGCATACCCCATCTTGCCGGTGGAGTGGTTGCTGATATAGCGCACCGGATCAAGCCTCTCCTGTGTGGGTCCCGCCGTCACAAGCACCTTCCTGCCCGCCATATCCTTGGGCGTCAGGGCTTTTATGATATATTCATAGAGCACTTCCGGATCCGGCATCTTGCCCGCCCCCGTATCGCCGCAGGCCAGATATCCGTTGGCGGGGTCGATCACCTCCATGCCGTACCGTTTCAGAATCTCAAGATTATCCTGCACAACAGGATTCTGGTACATTCTTGTATTCATGGCCGGGGCCACGATCTTCGGACAGGTGCAGGCCAACAGCGTGGTGGTCAGCATATCGTCCGCGATTCCGTGGGCCGCCTTGGCGATCACATTGGCCGACGCCGGCGCTGTCAGGAAGACCTCCGTCTGTCTGGCCAGCGACACATGCTCCACCTGAAACTCGAAGTTCCGGTCAAAAGTATCCACCAGACATTTGTTGCCCGTCAGCGACTCAAAAGTGATCGGATTGATAAAATTCGTGGCATTCTTCGTCATGATCACCGTCACATCCGCATGCTGCTTCATCAGCATACTGGCCAGCGATGCGATCTTGTAGGCTGCGATGCTGCCGGTCACGCCCAAAACAATATGTTTTCCTGCTAACATAAAGCACTCCTTCTCTCACACTCATCTACTTTGGTTTACATAATTCTATGTCCCGCCAAAAACGGCGGGACATCTGGTATTTATCTCGAACTTTTTTAAATGAAATACTTTTAAATCGAACTACTTTTCAAACAAATTGCTTTTTAAACACACTAATTCTCGACATTCTTTCTATATATGATGCCCAGTCCTCTTAACGTCAATTCATTGTCATACACGATCTTCCGCTTACAGTGCGGCACAATGCTTCCGGCCAGGCCGCCCGTCGCCACCACCGGCGCTTCATAGCCCAGCTCATCATAGATGCGCTCGATCATGCCGTCCAGACAGGCCGCCTGCCCCATCACGATACCGCTCTTCATACAGTCAATGGTATTCCTGCCTACTACCTTCTTAGGCGCTTCCAGACTGATGCGCGGCAGCTGGGAAGTCCTGTTGACCAGCGAATCCAGTGAAACCTTGACGCCCGGCAGGATCATGCCGCCGATATAATTCTTCTTCTGGTCGACTACGCTGATGGTGGTAGCCGTCCCCATATCGATCATGATAATGGGCGCGCCATAATACTGCAGCCCCGCCACCGCGTTGACCACCAGATCGGAACCCAGCTGTCCCGGGTTATCCATCAGGATATTCAGGCCCGTTTTCAGGCCGGGTCCCACCAGCAGAGGCGTCTTATGAAACAATTTTTCCAGTGCGGACTTCACGATATTGTTAATCGGCGGCACCACCGAAGAAATGATACTACCGCTGATATCCTCCAGCCCGATATCATACAGGTCGAACAACGTCCTGAATTCCACCACATACTCCAGTTCCGTGTTGGAAAGGTTCGTGGAGACACGCTCCACGAAACAGACCCGTTCTCCGTCGATACATCCGATCACTATATTGGTATTTCCAATGTCGATTGCCAAGATCATATTCTGCCCTGCTTTCTATCATAAATCAGTTTATTAATGAATCAATTTTTAATAAATCAGTTTTTTGCAAATCACTTTCGCTTCTCTATGACACAGTTCCCTTTACCGGGCTTCCGGCCGCCAATGGCGCTTTCTCATAGACCGGTTTTACCCTGGTCAGCGCAATGCCCACGCCTGCCACGATGATGGCCGCCACCACGGCTTCCACGACGCCGTTAAAAGTCACAACGCCCATGATCACATCCAGCACGGCTTCTCCGGCCACGCCCACCGCCTGCGCATAGGCATCTTTATATAAGACGAAAATGCCGCTCATCACAAAAAGCGTATTCGTGTAGGCTCCGGAAAGCCCCGCATAGGCCAGCGCGATATTCGCCGAACCCTTTTTTCTGCCGCTGATCGTCAGCACTGCCATAAGCGCACATCCTGCCGCGATACCTGCAACGGTGCACACCACAGCGCTCATAACGTCCGGCAGCAGCCGAATCAAAAATGCCCTCAGAGAAATACATAAGATCAAAGACGCCAGCCCGTTCACCAGAATCCTTCCTGTCTGCCCCTCGCCCTTTAAGGCTCTGCGGATCAGGATGTAAACAAAATACGGCACGATACCTACCAGAATCCTCGGCACAAAACAGATATACAGGCTCTTAAAGATACCCGAAATGCCGACTGCATTGTAGGCCAGTACCGGCGAAAACACAAATGCCGACGCCGTGGCCGCTTTGAACGTGTTGTTGATAACGCTGGTCAAACCAAATACGAATCCCAAAAATGCACCTTTCTTCGGTCCAAGAAACAGCGCTCCCAGGATAACCGGGATATGAATAATCGTCGCGTTGATCACTACAAGCGGGATATATCCCAGCGGGGTGAATGCCATAATCACGATTATGGCGGTGAACAGTGCCGTCAGCACCAGTTCATAGGTCTTTTCATTTTTCATGGTACAATTCCTCCTGTTATTATTCTCATTGTCGGCGGCCATCCAGCAGGACAGCCGCCATTCGAGATACAATACGGTGTCATCATACCACGTTGATAAATTTTTGACAATATTTTTTTAAAGATTCACTATAGTTTCCCTATGGTAACCAGGACTTTACCTTTGCTGCACCGATCACGCCAAAATACAGGACCCAAATCTTCTGGCCGTCGCTTTCGAAATGCCTCCTGATCCCTCTGTTTATACCACTTTTAAGATACAGATCTGCGTCGCTTTCAGTTCGCCGGTCGATCTGTCGCCCCAGACTTCCACTGATCTGCCCTTTTCCAGATCCTGTGCTGTTGCTTCCTCCATCTCGAATTCGGCGCCGCCGTTGTAAATGGTCTTAATAGCAAATAACGTCTTCTCATCGTAAGTCACCGTGACCTTATCAAATTCGGAATCGTCCGCCCCGGGCGCTGGCGTAGCCATTACAGTCACCCCTCCGTCATCATCCGTACTTATCTCAGCCTCTACCACTGTCAGGCAGCCGTCCTGCAGTTCCTTGATGTCCCCTTCCAACGCAGGCGCACTGTCTTCCCAGGCGTCGGACGCACCCTGCACGTCCTCCTGTTCCTTCGGCGCATCGCCGTCCGCCCCGTCAGTATTGTCACCCGCAGGCAGTTCCGGCGAAAGATCATCCGCTGCCGCATTCAAATCGTCAGCGTCCGTCTGCCGCTCTTCCTGATTTACCGCCGGTTCATCCCCGCTGCAGGCACACAATGTAACGCTCATGGCGCACAGTATGCCGGTTACCAGTGTCATTTTTCTTAGTCCGTTCTTCATCTTGTCCTCCATTCCGGCGCATGGGATCCCGCATGACAGCAGAATCCCCATGCTTCCATTTACTGAAACCGACAGCTTTTCCATACCATACTCTGTTCGATTTCTGAAATGGATTTTATCAGAACAGTCTCTAAGAAGACTCTAAAATATCTTAAGATATTATGAAGAAAGCAGTCATTTCAGCCGTCCAAGTCATCTTGTTAAGATTACTCTTGAAAGTCTTTCTGGACAGTGATACAATCGTGGAAATTGCAAAGAAAGGCCACCCCCATGAATACAAAAGACAGGAAAATCACACAGACCGCTGCGCAGACAGCAGAAAACAAGATTACAGAAGGAGTCATCTGGAAACAGCTGCTCCTGTTTTTCTTCCCGATCTTATTCGGGACACTTTTCCAGCAGCTCTACAATGCGGCGGATGCCGTGATCGTTGGCCGTTTCGTGGGCAAAGAAGCGCGCTCTGCCGGGGGCGGCGGCACCGGTACGGTCATCAACCTGCTTGTGGGCTTTTTCGTCGGCTTATCCGGCGGCGCCAGCGTGGTGATTTCCCAATATTATGGCGCCAGGAAGGCGGAATTAGTAGAATATGCGGTACATACGGCTATAGCCTTCTGCATCCTTGGCGGCTTCGTACTGATGGTGGGCGGCATTCTGACCGCGCCGGCCATCCTCACTGCCATGGATACCCCCGCGGACGTGCTGAATCCGTCCATTCTCTATATCCGTATCTATTACGTAGGAACCATCGGCAACCTGATCTATAATGTAGGCGCCGGTATCCTGCGGGCCGTGGGCGATTCCAGACGCCCGCTCTATTTCCTGATCGCGAGCTGCTTTGCCAACATCCTTTTGGATCTGCTGCTGATCGTATGCTTCGACCTGGGTGTGGCAGGCGCTGCCATCGCCACCATCTACTCTCAGGCGCTGAGTGCAGTACTGGTGATCCTGGTGTTAGTCAGAGTAAAGGATATGCACAGACTCGATCTGCACAAAATCCGCATTGACCGCAAAATGCTGCACCGCATTGTCCAGATCGGCTTTCCCGCCGGCCTGCAGTCCGTCATGTACAGCCTTTCCAATATCATCATCCAGGCTGCCATCAACGGCCTGGGAACGGACACCGTGGCAGCCTGGACCGTATACGGCAAGATGGACGCCCTCTTCTGGATGACCATCAGTTCCTTTGGTATCGCCATCACCACCTTTGCAGGGCAAAACTACGGCGCGGGCAAGATGGAGCGGGTGCGTAAGGGTATCAGCACCTGTCTGGCCATGTGCTTTGCATCCACCATCGTGATCAGCATCCTGTTGAACATCGGCGGCTACTTCCTGTACAGCCTCTTTACCTCCGATCCGGAAGTGTTGCGGATCGGCATGCAGATCGTTCACTTCCTCGTGCCTACCTTCTTCACCTATGTATGCGTGGAAGTGCTTTCCGGCGCCCTGCGCGGCGTGGGAGACTGCTGGATTCCAACGGTGATCTGCTTAAGCGGCATCTGTCTGATCCGTGTTCTTTGGATCATGCTGGCGGTGCCCCAAAGACCGGACATCTACACCATGACCTTCAGTTATCCGCTCACCTGGACGATCACCAGCGTGCTCTTTATCGTGTACTATTGCTTTTTCAGCAAGATCAGGGTCTTCCGGCGCCGCCGTAAAAGCCTGTGATATCCTGTAACAGTTTAACCCGGAGCAGTTCGAACCTGTTCCGGGTTTTTATTTTGCAAAAAGATATTTTCACTTAACAACAACCAGATTAAGTTGTTGTTATTTTTATTTGGTGTATTGACTATAACAGTAAAGGTGATATAATGTACTTGTACATTAAGCACATTTAGGAGGCAGAGGTGATGAGCAGTGGAAATCATTATCAGTAACAATGCCAATAAACCGATTTATGAGCAAATCACATCACAAATCAAGGCAATGATAATGAGCGGAGAATTACAGGCAGGCGACGCAATCCCTTCCATGCGGGCTTTGGCAAAATCAATTCATGTAAGCGTTATTACAGTCCAAAAAGCCTATGAGGATTTACAGAGGGACGGATTTATCGAAACTACGGTTGGCAGAGGAAGTTTTGTGTCAGCGCAGAACAAAGAATTTTATCAGGAGGAACAACAGCGTATAGCCGAAGAACATTTACAGGCAGCCGCCGAAATAGGGAGAATGAGCAATATTTCTCTTGAAAAACTGACGGAATTATTAACTTTATTTTATCAGGAGGACGAATAACATGGAAAACATTTTAGAATTACAGCAGATATGTAAGTCTTTTCCAAAGTCAAATTTTATATTGGATAAACTCTCCTTTTCATTACCATATGGGTCTATTCTGGGCTTTGTTGGTGAAAACGGCGCAGGTAAAACTACCACGATTGGCTGTATTTTGAATACTGTCAGAAAAGACAGCGGTATGGTAAAACTGTTTGGAAAAGAAATGCGGGATACTGACACAGACATTCGGGAAAAAATCGGTGTGGTTTATGACGGAGATAATTTTCCGGGTTTTTGGTCGGCGAAACAATTATCCCAAGTCATGGAGGGAATTTATACGCAATGGGATAATGCCCTGTTTCAAAAATATTTAGAGAATTTTCATTTACCTGTCAAACAGAAAATCAAAAATTATTCCAGAGGAATGACAATGAAGCTGGCTATTGCAGTTGCCTTGTCGCACCACCCGCAATTATTGATTTTGGACGAAGCAACCAGTGGTTTAGACCCCATTATGCGCGATGAAATGCTGGACGTTTTTCTTGAATTTGTGCAGGAGGAAAGCCATTCCATCCTTTTATCTTCTCATATCACAAGTGATCTGGAAAAAGTTGCAGATTATATCACATTCATTCATAACGGCAAATTGATCCTGACCGCCTCAAAAAATGATCTGGTATATCATTACGCTGTTATGCGCTGCCGGGAAAGTCAGTTCCTTGCATTAGACCCTGGTGATATTATCGCTTACCGAAAACGGGATTTTCAGATTGATGTATTGGTTGATAACGGAAAAGAAGCACAGCGAAAATATAAAGACGCTGTTGTAGACCATGTTTCCGTTGATGAAATCATGTTGTTATTGGTAAAGGGGGATCGCGTATGAAAGGATTGCTTAAAAATAATTTTTTAACCGTTTATTCTAATGCGAAAGTTTTTTCGATTTTTATGCTTATATCGGGACTTTTTGTGATTGCAGTCATCAGCCAGACGCTTCTGATTGGTTATGTTCTGTTAAGCATGGTTGGCTTTTCCACAAATGCAATTACAAGCATAAAGAAAGAGTTCATTTCAAAATGGGGAAAATACAAATTAACTTTGCCCGTAAAGAGAGCTGCCATTGTTAAAAGCTATTTTATCAGTCAGCTGATATGGCTGCTCGTTGGAACACTATATGCCGGAATCGTTATCAGTTTATCATGGGCATTGCATGGCTGCCCTTATGACAATAGCATTGACGTAGTTTCCATATTTGCATTTGGAATCAGTGTAAGTATTTTTACAGGGGCATTTTTCTTTCCCCTGCTTTATCTGGGCGGCGAAGAAAGAAGTGATGTATTTCTAGTGATCAGTCTGCTTTGTGGAATTGGTACTGTATTAGGAATTATCAGTTTGCTTAATCTTTATTTAGCCCCTGGCATAACTACAATTCTATTAAGTGCGGCTGTTTTGCTTTTCAGTTCTTTGTTAATGTTCGCTTTATCCTATCCGTTGAGCGTAATTATTTATCACAAAAAAGAATACTGACTAAATATATTATCTTTCCGGGCAGTGAGTTACAGTTCACGGCCAATGTCAGTTATAACCGGCGGGCGAAGTTCCTGGAAGGCCTGACAGTAAGCGTATGCTTTCTGATCAGGCCTTCCACATCAGGCGGTTCTTCTCCCGAATGCGACCTGCCCTGTTATACTCAAATTGCGGCTTCAATATTCAGTTTTTATTGCGAAACAGTAAACAGCGAATAAAATAATCCATGTCTATTGATCAAATGATCAAAAGTACCCCTCTCTGCTACTTCTCCCCGGTGCAAAACAATGATTTCGTCGTATTCCCTTAATACATTTTCCTCCAATCTGTGGGTTACAATGACGCGTGTAATATTCTCCATTGCTAAAACGGAGTTCATAATGCTGCTTGCTGTTATCTCATCCAATGCGGCAGTCGCTTCATCCATCAGCAAAACGGATGTGTTTCTCAATAATGCTCGCGCAATGGAAATCCTTTGTTTTTCACCACCAGACAGTGCACTTCCATTCTCACCGCAAATATAACCCTCCCCATGACTGGCAATCAACTCCGAAAGCCCTGCCCTGGCAATAGCTGATTGAACATCATGATCCGGGAAATCTTTGTAAAGTGTAACGTTATTGTAAACTGTATCGTTAAAGACAAATACACTTTGCTGCACAAGAGATATCATCTGAAAAAGCGAATCAGGGCAAATGTGCCGTAACTCAGTCTCGTCAAACATAATGCTGCCCTCATAATTATCATATGTTTGCATAATGAGATTTAATAAGGTCGTTTTGCCTGAGCCGGAGCCGCCGACAATCGCATATTTCTTTCCCGGTTCAAAATCAAGATGAATGTGGTGCAGGATCTCTTTTTCCTCTTCATAACCAAACGATAGATCACGAATAGAAATGCCATGTGTCAGGGTATGAGGTATCTCTTCGCCGCTGGCTGCTTCCTGCTCGAACAGGAAATCTGATAATTTATCCATAATCGCTATGGCTGCTTTTCTATTTGCAAGAATCACCGGCATTCTTTCTATTGGCGAAATGACAAATGTAACCAACTGCAGGAAAACCAGTACAATTCCCGGTGTAATTCCCGTTCCTGATACAGCCATCCATGCACCGATTACAAAAACGCCGAGCCGCATTATTATGCTGGCGGCGGTGCTGAGCAGATTAACATTTTCCTCTGCATATCTTCTGGCATACTTAATGTTTTCGATTTTGCTGTTATCTACCTCAAACCGTTCCTGAATTTCTCTTTCTGCCCGAAAGCTTTTTATAACCGGGAAACCTGAAAGAATGTCCTTTATAATTTCAACATATCCTGCATTCCCTTCGGAAACCTTTTTCTCCGCCTCAGCCAGTTTTTTTGCGGGCGAGAGCGATATGACAATCGGCATAATGGACAGCAGGACTGCTACAAGCGTTAAAACCGGACTGTACCATAGCATTAGAATGAGCGCACCTGCAAAACTTACACTGATATCGACAACAGTAAGAATGCCATCAAGATAGTAGTCCTCAACCGAGCGCATATCATTTGTGAGAGCAGATATCAGTTTTCCAGTGTTTTCATTGGATAATGCACCAATTTTCTTGCCCATTATTTTTTCAAAAACGCCTGCCTTGTACTGCTCCATTGCTGTTTGAATAAATTTTGGCCTTGCAGTGCGGTAAATAAAATATGCGATCATAAAAATCACAAACGTGACAGCGGCAATCAATGCTGTTAAACCAAGTGATGTGGAGTCGTTACCTGCCGCTATGTCAATAATTTTTTGAAGAAGCCACGATACCACTAAGTTATATACACTAAGGACAATCATTGAAAGAATTGCCACCATAAGCCATGCTTTACTATGCAAAAATAGTTGATGTTTTAATTGCATCTGTTTTCTCATTCATTTTCCACTCCTTCATATAAAAATTCGGTTGCAGGGAAAAAAATTCCCTGCAACCGAATAAAAAGTCATAGCTATCCTAAAGGACATACCATATAATCAGTAAAAAGGGGATTTGCTTTCCTGCAAAAAGGTACGATAAATAAACGGCTGTCATCACCGAAAAGCCACTATCATACCAAATGTCTGTTGGCAGGAAAACTAAATCATCTTATTACACCTCCGTTTTAACAGATCGTTTTCGTAAAAGATATAATATCATATTTGCGCTTGTTCTTCAAGACATATTCAGGTGATACAATCGTGGTATTCTTCCTGCACGTAATCGCCAAAATCCACCTGTGCATCCTGCATTTGCTTTTACCACTGCTTCCTGCACCGCATCAGCACATTCCTGTTCCCTGTGCAGGACAGAGAAGGCAAGGTGAAACATGTCAGCCTCTACCTGAGACATAAGATTTATAAACTGTTCTTTTTCCATTGTCTTTCCTCGTTTTCCGATGTGTCATTTTACCCCGCTGCATCCCATGTCATTCCATATAGCGTGCTAAGTACTTCCCCGGGTATTTGTATCAGAATCTGTCACGGAATGCAAGTATGAAACTTCAAACTCGTTTGTTGTTTCTTACTAATTAGATGCAGCAGAACCGCAAACGGTTTAAAAAAAATGTAGAACGGTGGCCACAGGCGTATTGTGCAGTTTATTGATCTGCTACCAATCGTGAAAATATCTGCCGTGACCTGCTTTACACCCGCTGTAGAATCCGCTATAATATTTGCTGTAGCACATCAAAAAGTATGAAACCGGCGAAAATCCCGAACTGGAATACTGATCCTATAAAAGTACAATACACGGAGGTTTATCATGACTGAATTAAAACCCATCAAAGAAGGCAAAGTACGAGAGATCTACGACAACGGCGACAGCCTGATCATGGTCGCTACAGACCGCATCAGCTGTTTCGATGTGATCTTAAAGAATCAGGTGACGAAGAAAGGCACCGTCCTGACACAGATGTCCAGATTCTGGTTCGACATGACCCAGGATATCCTGCCCAACCACATGATCTCTGTGGATGTTCAGGACATGCCGGAATTCTTCCATCAGGAGAAATTTGACGGCAACAGCATGTTATGCCGTAAGCTTACGATGCTGCCCATCGAATGCATCGTGCGTGGCTACATCACCGGAAGCGGCTGGGCAAGCTATGTAAAAGACGGCACTGTCTGCGGCATCACGCTACCGGAAGGCCTGCAGGAATCGGACAAGCTGCCCGAACCCATCTACACCCCTTCCACCAAGGCGGAGATCGGCGATCACGACGAGAACATCTCCTACGAACAGAGTGTGGATTATCTGGAACAGAGATTTCCCGGCAGGGGAGCAGAATACGCTTCCAAACTGCGTGACTATACCATCGCACTTTACAAAAAATGTGCAGAATACGCTCTGACACGCGGTATCATCATCGCGGACACCAAGTTTGAGTTCGGACTGGATGAAGAGGGCAATATCGTTCTGGGCGATGAGATGCTGACCCCCGACAGTTCCCGCTTCTGGCCCGCGGAAGGCTATGAACCCGGACACGGACAGCCCTCCTTCGACAAGCAGTTTGCAAGAGACTGGTTAAAGAGCAACGAAGGCCACGACTGGACTCTCCCGCAGGAGATCGTGCAGAAGACTATCGACAAGTACCTGCAGGGATATGAACTGTTGACCGGAAAGAAGCTGTAACATACAGAACAGTTAGAAATAACAGAACAAAAAAGTGACATAGAAAGAGAGTCCGTATAACGGCATGACTGCTAATATACCTTATAGCCGCCACACCATTATGCAGACTCTTTTCCTTTGTAACGAATCGCCTCAGGGCTGCAATTCCGCGATCATCCGCTCCGCGGCATCCATCACGTCCTTCATCTTCACATCCGCCACCGCCGCCCGCAGAATCTCCATCGACTCACTGCATTGTTCCGGCACCCGGTACTGCTCCAGCTGCTGCATGGTCTCATCCACCGTATCCAGACTGAATCTCTCCATGGCATCCCGCATGACCTTCAACTGCGCGATCCACTCCGAGGCAGATACTTCCCGCTTATTCCGGTCATTCTTCTCCCCAAAAGGACGCAGGATTTCTTTATAGCTTTTCAGTTCCCGGATCAGGCCGGGCGTCTCCTGCCGGATCGTCTCCACCTCTCCGGCTTTGCCGCATTTCTCCATCTGGAAGAAATGTTCGGACAACCGGGCTGCACCGATCATCCGTGCCGTATTCTTCAATGCATGTACCTCGATCGTATAATCCCGGATCAGGCCGTCCTCCACACAATTCCCCAGCTTTTTGGCCTTGGAA
>VSOD01000086.1 GCA_009774655.1 Lachnospiraceae bacterium | reverse complement strand
TTAAAAGCCCCTTTTCGTGGGGAGGGGGATTTTATGCCCTTTTGCACCCTGCAGGTTCTACAATGCTTTCATACTTATATACTTAACCCATAGAGCGGAAACGTTACCGAGAACGATGCCGATACCGTTACCGACATCGTTACCAAAAACGTTGCCGCACACAACAAACACTCATGAAAGAGAGGGAAATAGTATGAAAAAGAAACTGGTAAGCACATTATTGTGCGCAGCAATGGTTTCCTCACTGCTTGCAGGCTGCGGCGGTTCTGATGCACCGGCTGCAGATTCCGGCGCAGACGCGGGAACAGAGACTGCAGGTGATGATGCAGATGATGCAGATGATGCGGCGGCAGGGGATTCCGGCGCGACAGCATCCGGCGATTACAGCGGAACAGTCCGCATGTTGAACTTCAAACCCGAGATCTCCGATGCAATGCAGGAAGTAGCGGCAGCTTACACTGCCGAGACAGGCATTGACGTGCAGATTGAGACAGCGGCTTCCGGTCAGTATGAATCTACACTGACGGCAAGAATGGACAGCTCTGAGGCGCCTGGTATTTTCGTAGTAGAGAATGTAACGGCACTTGGCAACTGGAAAGAGTACTGCCGTGACTGGTCCGACACAGAGCTTTACTCCTATGTGACAGACCAGAAGTACACGATGCAGGAAGACGGCAAGGTTCTGGCACTGTGCTACGTGCTGGAAGGCTGGGGCATCATCGTAAACAGCGAGATCACAGATGCATACTTCGCATCTCCTAATAAGTCCACAGAGTATACTTCTCTGGATGATCTGTATACTTTTGACGCACTGAAGGCAGTGGTAGAGGATATGACGGCAATGAAGGACGAGCTGGGTATCCAGGGCGTATTCGGTTCCACATCTCTTAAGCAGGGTGATGACTGGAGATACCAGACACATCTGATGAACATCCCGCTTTACTGGGAGTGGGGCGCAGACGTTGACATCAACGGCGCTGTACCGGAGTTTTCTTTTGCAAATGCTGAGAACTTCAAGAATATCCTTGATCTGTACTTAAACAACTCCGTGATCGAGCCCAGCCTTGTTGGTACGAGAACAGTTGACGATTCCATGGCTGAGTTCGCACTTGGACAGTGTGCTATGATCCAGAACGGTGACTGGGCATGGAATACAATCCTGAACACAGAAGGTAAGGTTGTGAAGGATGACAAGGTTCGTTTCATCCCGATCACATCCGGTGTAGACGGTGAGGAGAACATGGGTCTCTGCGTAGGCGGTTCCCAGTCCTTCTGCATCAACTCCCAGCTTCCTGAGGAAGATCAGCTGGCAGCGATCGATTTCCTGACATGGCTGTTCTCTTCCGACACAGGTAAGAATCTGGTAGCACAGAAGCTTCAGCTTGTGACACCGTTCTCCTGTATGGAAGGCGCAGAGTACACCAATCCTCTGTTCGGCAGTGAGGCTGAGATCTCCGCAGCAGGCAAGACTGCATACAGCACAGCCTGTAACCTGATTCCTGACCAGACATGGAAAGACAGCTTCGGTGCAAGCCTGCTTATGTATGCGCAGGGTCAGAAGACATGGGATGATGTTGTGGCAGACGCTGTTTCCGAGTGGGCTGTTGAGAGAGATATCACCAACACAGCTAACGGCAACTAAGCAGTATGACGAAAGCGCTTTGTCTTATGGTTCGCCGAAATACAGCAGCCATTTGTATAAAGCGCTTTTTACTTGAAATACAATTTGTAAATCAGGTGTAAAATATATGGGGAAAGGAGAGAACCATGCAAAAGAACTATAAAAAGTATTTTCCGATTTTTGTACTTCCAACGTTGTTGGCATTTATCGTTGCATTCGTGATCCCTTTTTTTATGGGACTGTATCTGTCTTTCTGTAATTTCAAGACGATCGGTTCCGCAAAATGGGTGGGGTTATCAAACTATCTGTATGTGTTCCGTGACAGCGCCGGATTCCTTTCTGCGCTGTGGTTTACCGTCAAGGTAGCGATCGTGGGCGTTGTCTCCACGAACGTGCTGGCATTCGCGCTGGCGCTGCTTCTGACCAAGGGGCTTAAGGGCACTAACGTATACCGCACGATCTTTTTCATGCCGAACCTGATCGGTGGTATCATCCTCGGTTATATCTGGCAGCTTTTGTTAAACGGTATCCTGATCAGAGTAGCGGGTGTGGATCTGACATTCAATTCCACCTTTGGTTACTGGGGTATCATTATTCTGTACAACTGGCAGAAGATCGGTTATCTGATGATCATTTACATCGCAGGGATCCAGTCCATTTCCGGGGATATCCTGGAGGCGGCCAAGATCGACGGCGCAAACTATGTGCAGACTTTGAAGAAGATTATTATTCCGCTTGTTATGACATCCATTACGACCTGTACGTTCCTGGCTCTGACAGACTGCTTTAAGATGTATGACCAGAACCTGGCTCTGACAGGCGGTGCGCCTGCAAACCAGACGGCGATGCTGGCGATGGATATTTTCAATACGTATTACAACCGGACAGGATTTGCCGGTGTCGGCCAGGCCAAGGCGGTGGTATTTACGGTGCTGGTACTTGTAATCTCACTGATACAGCTTCGAATCACACAGTCCAGGGAGGTGGAGTAAGATGCAGGAAAAGAGAAAAGCAGCAAACATACTCATTTATAGTATCCTTACGATTTTGTCAGTGATCTTCATCATTCCGATCGCCTTGGTGATCATGAACTCCTTGAAGAACAAGCTGTATATTTCGACTTCCCCTTTTGCTCTGCCAGACAGCGAGAGCTTCCGGGGACTGAAGAACTATATCGAGGGTCTGACGAAGATCCACTTTATGGACAGTATCGGTTACTCTCTGTTTATCACGGTAGTATCCGTTATCATGATCATCGTATTCTGTTCCATGACGGCATGGTATATCACGAGAGTGAAGAATAAACTTACATCATTTATTTATTTTCTGTTTATAGCAAGTATGGTAGTGCCTTTCCAGATGGTAATGTATACGATGACCAAGGTGGCGAACATGACGCATCTTGACAATTTCATCGGCATCAACGTTCTGTATCTGGGCTTTGGTTCCAGTATGGCGGTGTTCATGTTTACCGGATTCGTGAAGGGTATTCCGATCGAGCTGGAGGAAGCCGGACTGATCGACGGATGTAATCCGCTGACCATGTTCGTGAAGGTGGTGTTCCCGGTTTTAAAGCCGATCTCCATCACCATCGCGATCCTGAATGCAATGTGGATCTGGAATGACTTCCTGCTTCCGTATCTGATCATCGGTACGAAGTACAGGACCATACCGGTTGCGATCCAGTATCTGAGAAGCGGTTACGGCTCCATTGACTACGGCCATCTGATGGCGACTATCGTGATCGCGCTGATCCCGATCGTTATCTTCTATTTTATGTGCCAGAAATACATCATCGAGGGTATTGTGGCAGGCGCCGTAAAGGGCTGATGATGATAAAAGAGTTGCCGCGGCAGGTATCTGCTGAAAGGCAGCAGGAGAGGATTGCCTGAGACGATTAGGTGATGGTTGGCAGGATGCCAGAAAAGGTATTCTGCCAATTTCTCATATCATCCTATACTGCGTGTCGAATATAAGGAAAATTTGTAATTTTTAGCTTGCGATAATAATAGGAAAAGTGTAAAATGGAAACGATACCGAAATCGTTACCGAAACTGCGGGGAAAGGATTGTTACAGTCATGAGAAAAAGCGGAGTTTTGTTGCCTGTATCGAGTATTCCGTCCAGATATGGGATCGGTACATTTTCCAGACAGGCATATGAGTTTATAGATTTATTGGAGAAGGCAGGACAGTCCTATTGGCAGATCCTTCCGCTGGGACCGACGGGATACGGCGATTCGCCCTATCAGTCTTTCTCCACTTTTGCGGGGAATCCTTATTATATCGATCTGGAAACCCTGATCGAGGAAGGGTGTCTGACAGAAGAAGATTGTGTAAAATGTGATTTTGGGGATAATGATAGATATATTGATTATGAGAAGATCTACCTGTCCAGATTTAAAGTGTTGAAGACGGCTTTTCGCAACAGTCATCCGGAGCAGGAGACGGCCTTCCGGGATTTTGTGGAAGAGAACAGCTACTGGCTCGACGATTATGCACTTTATATGGCGGTGAAGAATTCTTTTGACGGCAGAAGCTGGAGCGAGTGGGACGAAGATATCAAGCTACGCAGGCCGGAAGCCATGAAGAAATACCGGGAAGAATATGCGGAAGAAGTAGAATTTTATAAATTTCAGCAGTATCTGTTCGCGAAGCAGTGGCTTGCGCTGAAGGCTTATGCGAATAAGAAGAAGATACAGATCATCGGCGATATTCCGATCTATGTAGCTTTTGACAGCGCGGACACCTGGGCGAATCCGGAGCTGTTCCAGCTGGACGATACACTGACGCCTGTTGCGGTGGCGGGATGTCCGCCGGATGCGTTCTCGGCTACGGGGCAGCTGTGGGGCAATCCGCTGTACCGCTGGGAATATCACAAAGAGACAGAATATGCGTGGTGGATGAAGCGGATCGCCTACTGCTATAAACTTTATGATGTAGTGCGGATCGATCATTTCCGCGGTTTCGATGAATATTATTCGATTCCTTACGGCGATGCGACGGCGGAGTTCGGGCACTGGGAGAAAGGCCCCGGTTACGATATCTTCAAGACGATGAAGGCGAAGCTGGGGAATAAGGCCGTGATCGCGGAAGACCTGGGATTTTTGACCGATACGGTCATCAAACTTGTGAAGAAGACCGGCTATCCGGGGATGAAGATTCTGCAGTTTGCTTTTGACTCCAGAGAAGAGAGCGATTATCTGCCGCACAATTATGATAAGAACAGTATCGTATATACAGGGACACATGACAATGACACGACCGTCGGCTGGTACACACAGTTGAACCGTAAGGACAAGGCATTTGCCAGGAAATATCTGCATATCCGCGGCAGTAAGGATGCCCATTGGGCGTTTATCCGTGCGGCAATGTCCAGCGTTTCCGATACTTGCGTGATTCCGATGCAGGACTATCTGGGACTTGGCACGGAGGCGAGGATCAATATGCCCTCCACGCTGGGGACGAACTGGAAGTGGAGGATGCTGCCGGGAGAGTTTACACAGGAACTGGCGGAACGCATTTATGATATGACCAGATTATACAGCAGGATATAGACTGCGAAGAGCGGCTGACAGTCACGGAAGCATCAGACTGTCAGCCTTTTCTATTATTTGTGTAATTTAAGGAAGATTCAGGTGGGAATTTGCTAAAAAGAATGGGAAGTGATGATATATGGCAGAGATTACGATCAAGGATATTGCAAAAGAATGTGGCGTGGGGGTCAGCACGGTGTCGCGGGCGCTGAACAATCATCCGGATATCAATCCGGAGACCCGCAGGAAGATCATGGAAGTGATTGAGCGGACCGGCTTTATTCCCAATAACAGTGCGCGCAATCTAAAGCGCACAGATGCCAAGTGCATTGCCATGCTGGTAAAAGGCATCACAAATCCCTTTTTCAGTAAGATGATAGAGATCATAGAGGATGAAGCGAAGCGCAAGCGGTACGCGCTGGTGCTGCGGCATGTGGAAGCACAGGAAGATGAACTGGATGTGGCGCTGGAACTGGAGAAGGAGAAGCGGCTGCGGGGGATCGTATTTCTGGGCGGTATGTTCCGGCATTCCCAGGAGAAATTGGATAAATTGAAAGTGCCTTATATTTTCTGTGCCATCAGTGTTGAGGCCTTCGCGCAGGCGGGAGAGGCGAAATTCTCCAATATCGCGGTGGACGACTGTCTGGAGAGCAGGAAGATGACGGAATATCTGCTGGATCTGGGACACAGGCGGATTGCCTTTATCACGGAGAATATGGACGAATCCATCGGACGCAGCCGTCTGGAAGGCTACCGGAACGCTTATATGGGAAGAGGGCTTGAAGTGCCGGAGGAGCTGATCTGCTATGTGCAGGAAGACGTGGATCATTATGGTATGGAGAATGGCTATCTGACGACGATAAAGCTGCTTCGATCAGGGCGTGAAGTGACGGCGATCTACGCGGCGGCGGACTCACTGGCGATCGGCGCCTGCAGGGCGGTTCTGGAGGCGGGACTGCGGATTCCGGAGGATATCTCGGTGGCCGGCTATGACGGTATGGAGATCGGGGAATACTATAATCCGAAGCTGACCACGATCAAACAGCCTGTGGAGGAGATGGCAAGAGAAGCCGTCCATCTGCTCTTCGAGGTGATCGCCGGCCGGAAAGAACACCAGCAGATCATCTTCGCCGCAGAGCTGGTGGAGAGAGAATCCACTGCCAGATTAGACCATAACTGACACAGATTTCGGGCAGATGCAGATTTAAGCGCTGTATCTGCCTTTTGCTTTTGCTTTTGCAGGGCCGGAAGCGAAAAGAAGACAGTCAAAAAGTCTGCCGGCTGAGCACGGAATTGTGGTAGGCCGGATCCCGGGTTACGTCTTGATCAAACCAGTCAAGAGGCAGGAAGGCATTGGCCATGGCCTCATCCGGAAACTCCACCTCCGCTATGACAAGCGGGGCAAAGGGAGGCTCAAAAAGATCCAGTTCCACGAATAGACTGAATTGGTCAATCTTTCCGTCGTAATCTGACGCAAATGTCGGATGTTCGACCGGGATGACATAACGCTTCTTCGATATCACATTTCCATCTGCCTTTTCGCGCAGATGATAGTAGGAATCCCGGTTTAACGGGAGGTTGTACTCTTCTCTTGCAAGCAGTCCCTTTCCCTTATAGGTCAGGTAGTATTCGTCGTCCTGACGGCGGATCCTGACAACCGGGTCAGTGTTGAGGTAGGCCTGCTCGATCATATGGCAGGGATAGTCCGCCAGATTTTCCGGAAGGTTTTTGATGGTAAATTTTCGTTCGATCTCCATAATAGTTCCTTTTGGTAAAATTCGTTGTCTAATCTTTAATTTTGTCAAGTTCGGTAAGATTCACTCCAAGGCTTGTCAAGGTTACTTTAAGTTCTATATAACGGTCATACATGGAATGGTATGTTGCTGGATCTTTATCTTTGACGGACAGCATCCAGTTCTGTAATCTGGAGAACTCGGTGATGGAATCTCTGATAATATCTGCTGCACTTGGCATATAGGCACCTTCTTTCTGATTAATGTGGTTGTGTTGCTTTGATTCTTTGATTATAACAAGGGAATGAAAAGGTGTAAAGTCTTGCCGTTTTGAAGATTGTTGTGTATGATTATTTTAATGGCAATCGTTACAGATTAATATTAAGAAGTAGGAAAGAACGGAGGAAATGAATCATGAGCAGAGTGGCGGTTTTTTTTGCAACAGGATATGAGGAGATCGAGGCGCTGACGGTGGTGGATATCCTGCGCCGGGCGGATATAGAGACACCGATGGTTTCTATTACAGAAGAGCGCACCGTGACAGGTTCGCACGCGATTTCGGTTGCGATGGATGCAGTTTTGTCGGAAATAAATTTTGATGAGGTGGATATGATCGTCCTGCCGGGCGGCGGCCTGGGTACACAGAATCTGGAGGCGTGTGAGGCTCTGATGGCACAGGTGGATGCTTTTGTGGCACAGGGCAGGCCTGTGGCGGCAATCTGTGCCGCACCCAGTATTCTGGGACACAGAGGATTCTTAAAAGGCCGGAAGGCATGTTCCTATCCTTCTTTTGAAAGCCATCTGGAGGGTGCGGAAGTGATGCACCAGCCTGCAGTCATCGACGGCAATATTGTGACAGGGCGCGGTATGGGTGCGGCGGTGCCGTTTGCACTGGCGGTGCTGGAGAAGCTGCAGGGTGCGGATGCGGCGCAGAAGATGGCGGCGCAGATCGTATATGAGGCGTGACGGACGGGCTTCATGCGGGCTTTGAATAAACGTCAAAATCATGGCAAAACTTACCATAATATTTTCAAACTATCCGAACATACTAACATCAAGATAAGCGATAAGGTTAACGCTTGAACAGACAACGAGGCTTGATTTCGAGCCGCAGCACCGGAAAAGTCATGGACAGGATCCAGGATCGGAAAGGGGCGTAAGTATCTGGGATAAGCGTATAAACGGCAGCGCTTATCTCAATAATATAGATTATGGATGGAATCCGAAGATTTCATTCAAAAGTATTTCGGAGGTGAAAGAAATGGCAAGCAACAAGACCAATAGAGTAGAAGTTCCTGAAGCTAAGGCAGCAATGGATCGTTTTAAGACTGAGGTTGCATCTGAGCTGGGTGTAAACCTGAAGGAGGGTTACAACGGTGACCTGACATCCAAAGAGGCTGGTTCTATCGGCGGCGAGATGGTTCGTAGAATGATCAAGAAGCAGGAAGAGCAGATGAAATAAGCTAAGCAGGAAACAGAGAATGACCCGTCTGAATTTTCAGGCGGGTTGTTTTTTTGCGGAAAATCAGCTATAATGATTACGGTTTGCAGGAAATAATAAGACAGGAAACAACAAGGAGTGATCTTATGAAAAAGAAAACAGCGGCCATCTGGCTGAGTGTGGTATTGTGTGCGGCGATGCTGGCAGGATGTGGAAATGCAAAAGGCGACGATTCCGGCACACAGACCGGGGCGGCGGCACAGGCAGGCGAAGCTATACCGGAAGAGGAGACAGTGACAGCACAAAATGAGGAATCCGGGAACGATACCGGAGGGAATGTGGAGACAGGAGAGGCGGCTGGCGATACAGCACAGAACGGCACCGGACAGGCAGGGACAGAGACGCCGGACGACGGTACAGGAGACAGCGCCGGGGACAAAGCGGAGACACAGGCGACGGACAGCGACAAAACCGCCGACGGTGAAAAAACAGTCGTGAGGGTTGGCTCCCTGAAAGGGCCTACTTCCATGGGGCTGGTCTATCTGATGGATCAGGCCGGAAAAGGCGAGTCAGCCAACCAGTATGAATTTACCATGACAGTCGCTGCGGACGAACTGCTTCCGGCCATGCTTTCCGGGGAACTGGATATTGTCCTGATCCCTGCCAATATGGCCAGCGTACTTTACAATCGGGCGGAAGGCGACGTGTCGGTGATCGATATCAATACGCTCGGCGTGCTTTATGCGGTATCGGGTAATAAACAGATCAAAGAAATGAAAGATTTGAAGGGCAGGACCGTATACATGACAGGCAAGGGAACGACGCCCGATTATGTGATGCAGTATTTATTGAAGGAAAACGGTCTTACGGCGGCCGACGTGACGCTGGAATACAAATCGGAAGCGGCGGAAGTGGCGGCGATGTTGGCAGAAATGCCGGAGGCGGTCGGTGTGCTGCCCCAGCCTTTTGTGACGGCGGCCTGCGCACAGAATGATAAGCTGTCCGTTGTGCTGGATCTGACAAAGCAGTGGGCGGCGGTGCAGGAAGAAGGCGGCAGCAGTCTTGTGACCGGGGTGACCGTGGTGCGGAACGCCCTTTTGACAGAGGATCCGGCGGCTGTGGAGTTATTTATGGAAGAGCACGCGGCCAGCGCAGCCTACGCCAATGAGCATGTGGAGGAGACGGCGCAGCTGGTGGCAGCGGCAGGCATCATCGACAAGGCGCCGGTAGCGGCGAAGGCCCTGCCGGAGTGTAATATCACTTATATAGACGGAGCGGAAATGAAGACGGCACTGTCCGGCTATCTGCAGGTGCTGTGGGAGCAGGATCCGGCGTCTGTGGGCGGCGGCCTGCCGGGAGACGGGTTTTATTATGTGAAGTAGTTCATGGAAATGCTTTTCTGAAAAGGGAGTTAAGGAAAAACAGGGGTATAAAATGAAAGGGAATCATAAGCAGATACGAAAGGTGATCATTCTGCTATTCTGGCTCGGCGTCTGGCAGGCGGCAGCGTTATTGGCGGACAATCCGATCCTGCTGGCAGGGCCGTTTCAGGTTCTGCGTGCTTTTGTGGATAATCTGATGCGCCCTGACTTTATTTTCATTGTACTTCATTCGCTGGCCGGAATCGGGCTGGGATTTTTCCTGGCTCTTTTTGCGGGAATGCTGTTGGGGGCAGCGGGATACAGGATGACATGGGCAGAGGAATTGCTGGCGCCGATGATGGCGGTGTTTAAATCTGTTCCGGTTGCATCTTTTGTAGTACTTCTGCTGATCTGGTTCGGTTCCGCGCGATTGTCGTTCTGGATCAGTTTCCTGATCGTGCTGCCGAATGTGTATGTGAATACGCTCGCAGGACTGAAAAGTACGGACAGCAGGCTGCTGGAGATGGCCCGCGTGTTTGGCATGGGCCGGGGCAAAAAGTTTTTCTATATTTACAGGCCGGCTTTGATGCCCTACATAGGAAGCTGCCTGAAAATCTCTCTGGGTATGAGCTGGAAATCCGGCGTGGCGGCAGAGATCATCGGATTGTCGGAAGCATCGTTGGGAGAGAGGCTTTACATGTCAAAGATCTATCTGGACACGGCAGGGTTGTTTGCATGGACTGTGACCATTGTTCTGGTCAGTTTTCTTTTTGAAAAAGCGGTGCTCAGCGTGTTCCGGCTGTTTGCCGGGTGGCATCCGTACCCGTTTTTTGGATGGAGAGAATGGTATCAGGGTAATTTGTTTTCGGATGTAGATAAAAAAAGCCGATGGAAAGAAGCAGGGATACAGCAACAGGAAAGGATACATACGCAAAACAGTATCCAAATGCTGCACATTGAAAAGTCTTACAACGGACAGTCGGTCATACGGGATTTTAATTTGAAGATGGAAAGGGGCGGGCGGTATCTGCTGATGGCGCCTTCCGGTGCAGGCAAGACGACTCTGCTCAAGATATTGACAGGTTTAGAACAGGCCGACCGGGGTGAGATTGCGGGGATGGCCGGCCGCATTGGTATGGTCTTTCAGGAAGACAGGCTGTGTGAGGAGTATGATGCGGTGTGCAATATTTTGCTGGGCATGGAAAAAAGCAGAAACCTGCTGATGAAGTCATGCGGTTCAGACAGCATGACCAGGAAACAGTTTCAGAGACAGCTTATAGAGTATGTCAGAGCACAGGCAGTGAGAATTCTACCGGAGGACTGCCTGACGAAGCCGGTAGGAAATCTGAGCGGGGGGATGCGCAGACGTGTGTCACTGCTGCGGGCGGTACTGTCGGGAGCAGATATATTGATCATGGATGAACCTTTTACAGGGTTGGATGAGGAGAACCGTGCGCGCAGTGCGGCCTATCTCATGGAACAGCTGCGGGGAAGGACACTTCTGGCCACGACACACAGAGAAGAGGATGTGGATTTACTGCAGGGTAAGAAAATATATTGTTAATGAAGGCTGGATTTTCCCTAAAGTTGCGTTGCGAAATTCCATTTATTTCATAATATCCTGTTAAGTGTTCCACGATATCGGCCGATATATATTTCATTAGGCAGTGGGGAATTCGAAATAAAAAGAGGGTGGAGGACAAAGGAGTAAGGTTATGGTTGTAAAGCATAATATCACGGCGATGAATTCCAATCGCATGTTTAATCTGACAAACAAGAGTCAGGCAAAATCTACGGAGAAGCTGTCTTCGGGATACAAGATCAACCGTGCGGCAGATGATGCGGCAGGATTGTCGATCTCGGAGAAGATGCGCCGGCAGATCAGAGGACTCACACAGGCATCGTCCAATGCGGCAGACGGTATTTCCTGTGTGCAGACAGCGGAGGGAGCGTTGAATGAAGTTCAGGATATGCTGCAGCGTATGAATGAACTTGCAGTTAAGGGCGCTAATGGAACGTTGACGACGGACGACAGAAGTTATATTACGATGGAAGTCCGGCAGTTGATGAGTGAAATTGACAGAGTGCAGTCTACGACGACTTTTAATGAGCAGAATCTGTTGGATGGGACTTTCAAGAATATAGGTTTGCAGGTTGGTGCGGAATCGGGGCAGCATATCGCAATCACGATCGGAAATATGAGTGCAAATGATCTGATTGCCAGTGCATTGGCGAAGGGGATCTGCTATCAGACAGTTGATGGCAGCCCGTTGTGTGAGGATGAAGATGATAAGAAGACACAGCCTAAGCCAGGGGTGCCTACTTGTCAAGCCCCAGAGCCTGGAAAGACTACACATGCGCAAATTAAGTATGTAGATTGGAGCACGGCTCAGCCTCCGGAAGCACCGGGACATTCGCACCTTTTGTCTGCAAGAGATTTGACAATATTTCATGGCTTTTCGTATAATGCGATCACAGATGAGGCGGTGAAAAGTCGTTTGACAACTGATCGTATTAATAATTCACAAGGGGGTACGGAGGAGGCGCTGGCAGTTGACAGAGCTCCTGATGCTCGTCATTTCCAAGCTCTCAATGCTTTCGCCAAAAGCGCGATTCAGGACGTGTCCGAAACCCGCTCCAACCTGGGTGCGATCCAGAACCGCTTAGAGCACACGATCAGCAATCTGGACAACATTGTAGAGAACACCACGTCGGCGGAGTCGGCGATCAGGGATACAGATATTGCCACGGAGATGGTGAAATACGCGAACAACAACATTCTCGCGCAGGCGGGTCAGTCCATGCTCAGTCAGGCGAACCAGAGCAATCAGAGTGCGTTGGCTCTGCTGCAGTAACGGAAAAGACAAAGAGTGTTGGCAAACTTCTATAAAATACAGGGAAGTAATAGATAGAAGGAGAGAAAAGTTATGGTTGTAAAGCATAATCTTACGGCGATGAATTCCAATCGCATGTTTAATCTGACAAACAAGAGTCAGGCAAGGTCCACGGAGAAGCTGTCTTCCGGGTATAAGATCAACC
>VSOD01000085.1 GCA_009774655.1 Lachnospiraceae bacterium | reverse complement strand
AGGACGGATTGCGTACAGATGTGCTGGAAGCCATGCGGAAGATCAAAGTACCCATTCTGCGCTGGCCGGGCGGGTGTTTCGTGTCTTCTTACCATTGGAAGGATGCGGTGGGGCCGGTCAGACAGCCATTCTTTGATAAGGCGTGGCGGGTGGAGGATCCCGGTACTTTTGGCACGGATGAATATGTGAAACTGTGTCGTAAGGTCGGCTGCCAGCCTTATATCTGTACAAATGCCGGAACCGGGACTGCGGAGGAAATGAGTGACTGGGTGGAGTACTGCAATCTGGAGACAGAGGGCAGGTATGCCAGAGAGCGGATCGCCAACGGGCATAGAGAACCTTATGGCGTCAAATACTGGAGCATCGGGAATGAAAATTATGGTTTCTGGGAAATCGGCGCCAAGAGTGCCGAAGAATGGGGCAGACTGGTGAAGGAGTCCGCTAAAATGATCAGGCATGTGGATCCTGATACGGAGCTTACCGCGGCCGCGCTCACAGACATTCACTGGAATCTGGAGCTTCTGGAGAACTGCGGCGAATTTCTGGACTGGATTTCAATCCATGAATATTGGGACGGTATCAACCAGACCAATGATTATGCGGATTATGAACAGGTGATGGCTTATACTGACCGGATCGGCCATTCTATTGATGAGGTGAGAGGACTGCTCACGGCCATGAAGCTGGACCGGAAGATCAAGATCGCTTTCGATGAGTGGAACCTGCGGGGATGGTATCATCCCAATGTCCATACGATCAGGCAGGGCAGGACGAAGGAAGAATATCTGTACCCGAGAGACCTGAATGACGACAATACCCGATATACCATGGCGGATGCGGTGTTTACGGCCTGCTTCCTGAATGAATTAAACCGGAACTGCGATATTGTGGGGATGGCTAATTATGCGCCGATTGTGAATACCAGGGGGTGTATCTATACATGGCAGGAGGGAATCGTGCTCCGCTCCACGTATCACGTGTTCGATCTGTATGTAAATTATATGGGAGATGTGGTGCTGGATGCATGGTCGGAGGAGATGCCGAAGCTTTTTGTGAAACACAAGAACGGGGCGGATCTTACGGTGGACGCGCTGGATGTGTTGGTGACGGGCTGGTCGGATCAGGAGGGGATTGCCGTTGCGGTTGTAAATAAGGACCCGGAGAAAGAGCAGACGGTGACGCTGGATCTGACTGCGCTTTCGCAGCTGCCAAAAGGGCAGATGCAGGCCGTCCTGTATACCGTCAGCGGTAATACGACGGAATCCTATAATGATGTGGACCATGAAGAGGTGAAGATCGTAGAGCGGCAGCCGGCGCTTTTGGGAAATGAAATGGATGTTGTGTTCCTGCCACATTCGGTGAATGTGGTGGTGATCCGTTAAGGTGCATCGGCGCAGTATGGACTGTTATGCTGGCCGGAGATGACGGCCTGTTGAATCCTATGGAAGGAAGAGCGGACGGGTTGATGCGGTATCGCATTGGCCTGTCTGTTTTGATGGTCTGGTGCAGCTGAGGGATGGTAACAGTTCGGTCGAGGCCTTTGCATTGGATGCGGCGAAAGCAGTGAGAGGCTTGCTATAGATTCGATTTTGTGATAGGATACTCTAATGGATTGAGATAAGGAGTGACAGCATGTTAGAATTAAAGGGTATCTGTTATTCTGCGGAGGATGAGAGCAGAGAGACGGAAATTTTGAAAGATATCGACGTGACGATCGACGACAGATTCGTTGCCGTGACAGGGCCGAACGGCAGCGGGAAGTCCACGCTGGCCAAGATTGTGGCGGGGATTCTTAAGCCCACGGCGGGGCGGATCCTGCTCGACGGCGTGGACATTACGGATCTGTCGATCACGGAGCGGGCCAATATGGGGATCAGTTTTGCCTTCCAGCAGCCGGTTCGTTTTAAGGGCATCACGGTGCGGGAACTTCTGTCGATCGCGGCGGGCAGGAAGGCCACGATGTCGGAGATCTGTGGTATGCTTTCTGAGGTAGGGCTTTGTGCCAGAGATTATGTAAACCGCGAAGTGAATGCGTCCCTGTCCGGCGGTGAATTGAAAAGAATCGAGATCGCCATGATCATGGCGCGCGGGACGAAGGTGTCCATCTTCGATGAGCCGGAGGCGGGCATCGATCTGTGGAGTTTTCAGAACCTGATCCATGTGTTTGAGAAGATGCACGAGGAGATTCAAGGTTCCATTCTGATTATTTCCCATCAGGAGCGTATTTTGAATATCGCGGACCGTATCATTCTGCTTGCAGATGGGCAGATTAAGAAAACAGGCAGCAAGGAAGAAGTGATGCCGGAACTTCTCGGCACCGGTGCACACTGTAAGACACTGACGGATAAGTTATAGGAAGGGGGTATCAGCGGATGGATGCAATACAACAGAACCTGTTAGAACAGGTGGCAGGGCTGCATGAGATACCTGCCGGCGCTTATAATATCCGTGCCAACGGCCAGATGGCCGGCAGGAACACGACGGCCAATATCGACATTGTGACCAAGCAGGACAGTTCGGGCATTGACATAAAGATCCGGCCGGGCACCAGAAACGAGAGTGTGCATATTCCGGTAGTGCTCAGCCAGAGCGGGCTGCAGGAGAGTGTATACAATGATTTTTTTGTAGGAGAGGATGCGGACGTGACCATCATCGCGGGGTGCGGCATCCACAACAGCGGAGACGGCGCCTCGGAGCATTCGGGCATTCACAGGTTTTTCGTGGAGAAAAATGCGAAGGTGCGGTATGTGGAGAAGCATTATGGCAGCGGGGACGGCAGCGGAGAGCGGATCATGAACCCGGCGACAGAGATCCATCTGGCAGAAGGGGCATCTCTGGAGATGGACACGGTACAGATCAAGGGGATCGATTCCACGAAGCGTGTCACGACGGCGCAGGTTGCGGACGGGGCTTCTCTTGTCATACGGGAGAAGATCATGACTCACGGCAGACAGTATGCGGAGACGGATTTCTGTGTGGAGATGGACGGTGACGGTTCCAGCGTGAACCTGATCTCGCGCTCGGTGGCCAAGGAGCACTCCAGACAGCTTTTTAAGAGCAGGATCGTGGGCAACGGCAGGTGTCAGGGGCACAGTGAATGCGATGCCATTATCATGGACGAAGCCAGTGTCAGCGCCATTCCTGAGTTGACGGCGAACAATATTGACGCGAATCTGATCCATGAGGCGGCCATCGGCAAAATCGCAGGGGAGCAGTTGATGAAGTTGATGACGCTGGGACTGACGGAGAAAGAAGCAGAGGAGCAGATCGTTAACGGATTTTTGAAATGAGAAAATTTTTACATTATGCATTAAACAGGCTGGTGATCACGGCGCTCATCGTGCTTTTGCAGGTGGTCTTCTTTATGATGGAGATCGTTATGTGGGGCAACTATTATGTAGAGATAGCGATGTGTCTGCGCCTGGTCAGCTTCGGCGTTATCATTGCGCTGATTTTAAAGCAGGGCAACCCGGCGGTGAAGATGGCGTGGATCGTACCGATCCTGCTCTTTCCGCTTTTTGGCGGTGTCATGTATCTGGCTCTGGGTCATGTTTTCAGGCCGAAGAGACTGTATATGGCCATGAAGCATACAGACGAGCTTGTGCGCTCAAACCTGCAGCAGGATGAAGGGACGATGGACAGGCTTAAGAAATCCGCGCCGGGGATTGCCAATCAGTGTGAATATATTCTTCATTACGCGAAAACGCCGGCGTGGGAGCATACGGGGGCGGTCTATTATGCGGACGGGCTTCCCTGGTGGAAGCGGCTGCTGGAGGATCTGGAGACGGCGGAGCGCTTTATCTTTCTGGAGTTTTTTATTCTGGGAGAGGGCACGATGTGGGATACGGTGCTGGAGATCCTGGAGCGTAAGGTAAAAGCCGGTGTTGAGGTCAGGCTGATCTATGACGACGTGGGGAGCGTTTTTCTGCTGCCCAAAGAGTACAATGAGAAGATCGAGAAGAAGGGGATCAAATGCGTGGCCTTTAACAGGCTGGTTCCGTTTCTGGCACTGGTGCTCAACAACAGGGATCACAGAAAGATCGTGGTGATCGACGGCCGGGTAGGCTATACCGGCGGCATCAATATGTCGGACGAGTATATCAATTATAAACGTTCTCACGGTGATCACTGGAAGGATGCGGGAATCCGCATCGAGGGTGAAGCCGTGTGGAATTTCACGGTGATGTTTTTGCAGATGTGGAATATGTCGCGCCATACGGAGGAATACTACGGCAGATACCGGCATCATTTTACCGTCCGGCCGGCGGGGGAGGGGATCGTACAGCCGTATATGGACACACCGCTGGACGATGAGACAGTGGGTGAGAATGTCTATCTGAATATGATCGGTTCCGCCAGAAAGTATATCTATATTTTCACCCCTTATCTGGTTACGGACAATGAGATGCATACTGCTTTGAAGCTGGCGGCCAAGCGGGGTGTGGATGTGCGCATCGTGACGCCGGGAACGCCGGACAAGAAGACGGTCTATTGGCTGACGCAGTCCAACTATCAGAGTCTGATCGAGGCCGGTGTGAAGATTTATCAGTATACGCCGGGCTTCATCCACTCCAAATGTGTGCTCTGTGATGACGAGACGGCGGTAGTGGGGACGATCAACTTCGATTACAGGAGTTTCTATCATCATTTTGAATGCGGCGTATTCCTGTACCGGACGGCAATGCTGGGAGATCTGAAGAAAGATATGGAAGAGACTTTTGCGGTCTCGGAGAATATCACGCTGGAGTGGTGTAAGAAGAAGTTCGTGAAGACCAATGTGATCGGACCTTTTCTAAAACTGTTTTCGCCGTTGTTGTAGAAGAGGGGGTGAGGGTTATGTTACGTTTTGTAAAGGTTATTTTGTGGAATCTGCCCAGAGCCTATATGATACCGCGGATGGCTTACAGGGCCAGGCACGGGGAAAAGTACTCGGAAGAGGAGTGCTACAGGTATGCGCAGCTTGCGATCCGCCGCATGATGCGGGCGGGACATATCTCGACACAGAAATACGGCACGGAGCATCTGCCCGAGGAGGGCGGCTATATGATGTTTCCGAACCATCAGGGCAAGTATGATGCTCTGGGGATCATGTACGCCCATGAGAAGCCCTGCTCGGTGGTGATAGACGACGCGAGATCGCATGGCGTTCTGGTGAAGCAGTTTATTGATCTTATCCATGGAAAAAGGCTGGTCAAGAACGATCCGCGGCAGTCGGTGCGGATCATCAGGGAGCTGACAGAGGACACGAAAAAAGGGCGCAGATTCATTATTTTTCCGGAAGGCGGCTATCATAAAAATCACAATTCGGTGGGAGAATTCAAGGCGGGAAGTTTTAAGAGTGCCGTGAAGGCAGAGGTTCCCATCATTCCGGTGGCATTGGTCGACTCCTATAGGGCTTTTGAGGAATGGTCGCTGCGGCCGGTGGTGACGCAGGTGCATTTCCTGAAAGCGATTCCTTATGATGAGTATAAGAATATGTCAACGGCGCAGATCGCCGTGATGGTGCGTGACAGAATCGTCAGCACGATTCAGGAGGTGCTCAGTCCGGCCTGACGGTCAGACCTTGAGCACCTGTCTTGTATATTCGCCGGTGTCTGTAGGGGCGCCGGCGAATTTGCTCTGTACCAGACTCTGATAGATCTGCGCCGCAAAGATGTCTTTATCCAGCATTCTGCGGCCGTTCCCGGATAACAGGTCATCCGCGTCGGACAGTCTGCCAAGCAGCGGTATGCTGCCATTTGCCTTGATGGCGGTCAAAAGCGGTGTGGCATCCTGCCGGAAACCGAGGATGCGCGCATAATAGACATAGTCCTCGGCCTGGAAGGAGAGCAGGTCTTCTTTCCGGATCTGGAGAAGAACGTGCATCAGGCTCCGTGCGATGCGGGTGTAGGTGCGGTTTTTGGTCTTTAATTTCTCACAGAAATCCGTAAAGCCCTGGTAGGAGGGCAGCAGATTGCAGATACGATCCGAAAGATCCTGATCGATATCGGGGTGGTCAGTGTAGCCGTCAGGCTGCTCCGAAAGCAGCTGGTAATGCAGCGGCAGGGAGAAATCATCGGCGTGTACAGGGAAGGACTTCCCGAAGGCGGATGCCAGCAGGTCATAGGCTTCCGGCGGCATCAGGTTCACAACCTCCGACAGATTGCCGGCGGCGTCGATGGCTTCCCGGATGGCCAGAGCGGAACAGTATGTATTTAACAGGCTGGCATCATGATAGGAACTTCCGGCCCGGTGTGTCGTGTAAGGTCTGATCTGACTGCCGCGTCTTAAAAGCGCCTTGCAGTATTCGATCCCGAGGATATTGTTAGGGGCTGACATAACATGCATGTAGGGGGTAAGTCCGGGGTCGCTGGCACGAAGGGCGGCGTTTCTGGCGCCGGGGTAGGCGTAGCCCATCCGCAGGTGCCTGTCCAGTACTTCCTTGAATACAGCGTCCTCGTCTATGAGGCTGGCGGCGAATTCCGACAACACCGCGATGTCTCCGCATTCGCTGCCGAAACAGAGAGCGTCCACGATGCCCAGCCTGTCAAACAGGGCAACGGCTCCCGAGGCAAAATATTCCGCGCTGCCGAGTGCATAATAAACAGGCAGCTCCAGCACGAGATCGGCTCCGTTCTTAAGCGCGGTCTCCGCGCGCAGATATTTGTCGGCCACGGCAGGTGCGCCGCGCTGCACGAAGTCTCCGCACATGGCAATGATGCAGTAGTCGGCACCGGTCATTTCTTTTGCTTTGGCGATCTGATGGGCATGTCCGTTGTGAAATGGATTGTACTCTGCGATGATACCTGTTGTTCTCATAGTCGTTCTCCCCTTTTATACCTGAAAAGCCATGCGTTCAACGGCTTTCTTATTTATTAGTTTATCATAAAAAAAACTTTTTGCACGCTGTTTGTGCAAAATAATGAAACAATTTTGCACAAACAGCGGAATGTATCTTGTGTACAGGCGGTTATTTTTGTATAATCTGTCTATAGTTAACGACATTAGAAATTTCGTTTTCGGCCTTGCAGGAGCTACCGTATATGGCTCCTGCAAGAGCCGGAAACAGAAATTTGTTATGTCGTTTACTATAAGAAACTGTTTTGAAATAAGGAAGTTTTGACAGACGTTAAGGAGGAGCAGGTATGTCTTATATTGATCTGATGAAAGAAAAGGCAAGAAGCGACAAGAAGACGATCGTACTGCCGGAGACCAACGACAAGAGGACTCTGATCGCGGCGGCCAACATTCTCAAGGAGGAGATCGCCGATATCATTATGATCGGCAACGAAGAGAAGATTATGGACGGTGCCGGCTGGCTGGAGGTGGAGCTGGACGGCGTGACGATCATCGACCCGGAGAAGTCGGAGAAGCTGGACGACTATGTGAATATTTTATACGAGACGAGGAAAAACAAGGGGATGACGCCGGAGAAGGCGAGGGAGATTCTCTTGAACGATTATCTGACCTTCGGCGTGGTGATGGTCAAGGCCAACGACGCGGACGGCATGGTGGCCGGCGCCTGTCATGCCACGGCGGATACGCTGCGGCCGGCACTGCAGATCTTAAAGACCGCGCCGGGCGTGAAGCTGGTATCCGGTTTCTTTATTCTGGACGTGCCGGACTGTACTTTTGGGGAGAAGGGGACATTTCTCTTTGCAGACTGCGGTCTGAATCAGGATCCTACGGCGGAGGAACTGGCGGCCATTGCGGATACTTCGGCCAAGAGCTTTAAGAGCCTGGTTGGAGCGAAGCCGATCATCGCCATGCTGTCTCACTCCACGAAGGGCAGCGCGAAGCACCCGTTGGTCGATAAGATGGTGGAGGCGACCCGCATCGCCCACGAGCAGTATCCTCATCTGTGTATCGACGGGGAACTGCAGACCGATGCCGCTCTGGTGCCACAGGTAGCCAAGTCCAAGGCACCCGGCAGTGAGGTGGCGGGCAAGGCGAATGTGCTGATCTTCCCGAATCTGGACTGCGGTAATATAGGCTACAAGCTGGTGCAGCGACTGGGCAAGGCAGAGGCTTACGGCCCCATGCTGCAGGGCATCGCCAAGCCGGTCAACGACCTTTCGAGAGGCTGTTCCTGGCAGGATATCGTGGGCGTGGTGGCGCTTACGGCGGTACAGGCCCAGCTTGCGTAAAATTTTTGTTGACAAATGGAAAACCCATGGGTATAATTGTTTGAGTGTGGATAGGAGTCAACTATGTTCGTGAATTTAACTGAGGTGTTACTCAATGAGGGCCGGACAGTCACGATGCAGATAGAACCGGAACTGGCACAGGTTACGGTCGGAGGAGAGACATATCCTGTGAGCGGCAGGGCAGCCGTCACTCTGACCATTACGAATGTCGGGAAAGGGAAGGCGGAAGTCAGGGGAGAAGGCAGAATCGTGTTCCGCGCCCGCTGCGGCAGATGTCTTAAGGACGTGGAGGAGACACTGGAGCTTGTGATTGACAGGACAGTGTATGCACCGGACAGGATGCCTTCGCCGGAGGACGGCGACGATCAGGAGTATATGAACGGTTATCAGATGGACGTGGAGGAACTGCTGCGCAATGAAATTGTGATCAACTGGCCTATGAAGATTCTGTGCAGGCCGGACTGCCGCGGTATATGCCGTCAGTGCGGACAGGATCTGAATACGGGAACATGTGACTGTGACACGTTTGTTCCTGATCCCAGGATGGCAGTAATAAAAGATATCTTTAACGGGAGTAAGGAGGTGTGAGACGATGTCAATCTGTCCTAAGAACAAATCTTCCAAAGGGAGAAGAGACAGGAGAAGAGCAAACTGGAAAATGACTGCCCCTACATTGGTTAAGTGCAGTAAATGCGGTGCGCTCATGGTACCCCACAGAGTATGTAAGAAGTGCGGCACATACAACAAAAAAGAAATTATCGCAGTTGATTAATGCGGGTGATATTTGAAGAGATCAAGGGATCGTAGAGCGTATGATTCCTTGATTTCTTTATTTTGCGGCTTTCTTTTATCGTAGACTTTGGTTTTCTCATATGGTATACTAAAATTATCTTTACAGTTTTGTTTTTTGAACGTGGCCGGGGTTAACCTGACGGATCTTGATGAGATCAAAGAATAAAGTGACAGAAGCTGATACGAGGTGCAGTTATGAGTGAGTATATTAAGGTCGCGGTGGATGCGATGGGCGGTGACAATGCCCCGCAGGAGATCGTGAAGGGGGCGGTGGAAGCCGTCAACGAGAGCAGTAAGGTCAAGGTATATCTGGTGGGTATGAAGGAGGCGGTGGAGAGGGAGCTGGCCGGTCATACATACCCGAAGGAGCAGATCGAGGTGGTGCCTGCTTCCGAGATCATAGAGACGGCGGAGCCACCCGTGATGGCGATCCGCAAGAAGAAGGATTCTTCTTTGGTGAAGGCGCTGAATCTGGTCAAGGACGGTATATGCGATGCCTATGTATCGGCGGGGAGCACAGGCGCCACGCTGGTGGGCGGACAGGTTATCGTAGGCCGGATCAAGGGGGTGGAGAGACCGCCGCTTGCGCCGCTCATCCCGACGGCGACGGGATGTTCCCTGCTGATCGACTGCGGCGCCAACGTGGACGCCAGACCTTCCCACCTGGTGCAGTTCGCCAAGATGGGTTCCGTCTATATGGAGCATGTGATGGGGATCAAGAATCCGAAAGTGGGTATCGTGAATATCGGGGCGGAGGAGGAGAAGGGCAATGCGCTCGTCAAGGAGACCTTTCCGCTCTTGAAGAACTGCCCGGATATCAACTTTATCGGCAGCGTGGAGGCCAGGGATATTCCGGCCGGCGCGGCGGATGTGGTGGTGTGCGAAGCCTTTGTGGGGAACGTCATCTTAAAGACTTACGAGGGTGTGGGTGCGACCCTGATCTCGAAGGTGAAGGAAGGCATGATGACGAATCTGCGCAGCAAGATCGGCGCGCTTCTCGTGAAGCCGGCCCTCAAGCAGACCCTGAAGGCGTTTGATCTGGAACAGTACGGCGGCGCGCCGATGCTGGGCCTCAAGGGACTGGTGGTCAAGACCCACGGCAGTTCCAAATCCATAGAGATCAAGAATTCTATTTTACAGTGTATCACCTTTACCGAGCAGAAGATCAGCGAGAAGATCCGTCAGATGCTGCAGACTGACGGGATCGTATCCGGAGAGAAATAGCAGACTATGAGAAACGAGAGAGAAGGCGAAAGGGGTAAACTGTAAGAATGGAATTAGAGAAGCTAAAAGAAGCGATCGCGGATATATTGAGCGTGGACCCTAATGAGGTTACAGAAGAGACGACTTTTACGGAGGATCTCGGGGCGGACTCCCTGGATGTTTATCAGATCGTGATGAAGATCGAGGAGGCATTTGAGATCGAGATTCCGGCCGAGGCGATACAGGAGATCTCAACGGTGGGAGAGGCCGTTGAGCTGATCAGAAATTCTATTTAAGAGAAGCGGGAAGCCCTTTGTATTTTGATAGGGCTTTTTAAATGCAGGAGGATTTCCATGTTGACGAACAGACTAAGACTGCTGGAAGAGAGAATAGGATATTGTTTTCAGGATAAGAAACTGCTGCGGCAGGCACTGACTCACAGTTCCTGTTCTAATGAGCAGAAGATCAACAAATTGCCGGATTATGAGAGGCTGGAGTTTCTCGGTGATGCGGTGCTGGAGCTGGTGAGCAGCGATCATATCTTCCGGGAGAATCCGGAGATGTCGGAGGGAGAGTTGACCAAATTCAGATCTTCCATCGTCTGTGAGCCGGCCCTTGCTTTCTGTGCGAGGCAGATCGGACTGGAAGAGTTTATCCTGCTGGGCAGAGGGGAAGAACTGACCGGCGGCAGGAAGCGGGATTCCATCATATCGGATGTGATGGAGGCCACCATCGGCGCCATTTATCTGGACAGCGGCATCGAGGAAGCGCGGGCGTTCATCGGCCGTTTTATTCTGTCGGACCTGGAGCACAAGCAGCTGTTCTATGATGCGAAGACCATACTGCAGGAAGAAATCCAGAAGGAGAACGGCGGCGTGATTCGTTATGAGTTGGTTCGGGAGGAAGGGCCGGAGCATGACAAGACTTTCGTGGTGGAAGTGATGGTCGGTGACAGGAAGGCGGGCCGTGGAAACGGGCATTCCAAGAAAGCGGCGGAACAGCACGCCGCTTATGAAGCGCTTCTTCGGCGTAAGGTGGTGTCTGCACGGAAGAATTAGACAGGAGCTGCCGGAATCCTGTGTGGATGATACGGCAGGCGTCAGTCCGGTTGTGAAGATGTTTGTACGGTAGTAGAAAGACAGATTGAGGTACGTATGTATTTAAAAAGCATTGAGGTGCACGGATTCAAATCCTTTGCCAATAAGATAAATTTCAAGTTTCACAACGGTATTACCGGTATTGTGGGACCCAACGGTTCCGGAAAAAGCAACGTGGCGGATGCCGTCAGATGGGTGCTGGGAGAGCAGCGGATCAAGCAGCTTCGAGGGTCTTCCATGCAGGACGTGATCTTCTCCGGAACGGAGATGCGAAAACCTCTGGGTTATGCCTATGTGGCGATCACGCTGGACAATACGGATCATCAGCTGACCATCGACTATGATGAGGTGACGGTGTCCAGAAGGCTGTACCGGTCCGGCGAGAGTGAATATATGATCAACGGCTCCATCTGCCGTCTGAAAGACGTGAACGAGCTTTTCTACGATACCGGTATCGGTAAGGAAGGATACTCCATTATCGGACAGGGACAGATCGAGAAGATCTTAAGCGGCAAGCCGGAGGAGCGGCGTGAGTTATTCGACGAGGCTGCCGGTATCGTGAAGTTCAAGCGCAGGAAGTATGCGGCACAGAAGAAGCTGGAAGACGAGAAACAGAACCTTGTCCGGGTCAACGACATCCTAAGCGAGCTGGAGAAGCAGACCGGGCCGCTGGAGAAGCAGGCCGAGAAGGCCAGAGTCTACCTGAAAAAGAAAGAAGAGTTAAAGACGCTGGATGTAAATGTGTTCCTGTTGGAGAATGTGCGGGTACGGCAGCAGCTGGCGGAGACGGACGGTAAACTCACGATCGCCGGCGGGGATCTTAACGAGACCACGAAGAAGTATGAGAGCATCAAGGAAGAGTACGAGCAGATCGCAGGCCGGATCGAAGAACTGGATCAGGCCATCGAGACGGCCCGGGCGACACTGACGGATACCGGGGTGATGCGTTCCAAGCTGGAAGGTGAGATCAATGTCTTAAAGGAGCAGATCCACTCAGCGGAGGGCAACGAAGAGCATTTACAGAGCCGCATCCGAAGTATCAGTGAGCAGATTGATGTGCGCATCCGGGAGAAGGACGGCATCCTTGCGGATAAGGAGCAGACGGATCAGAAACTCAGTCAGCTGGAGACGGCGAGGACGGAGGCGCGACAGCTGCTGGAGGAGACCCAGAGCCGGATCGAAGAACTGAATGATCACATCGAAAGTGGGAAGAATACGATCATTGACGCCCTGAACAACCGTGCTACGATCAAGTCCAAGATGGGGCGCTACGATACCATGCTGGAGCAGATCAACATCCGCAGGGCGGAGCTGAATTCCAGACTGCTGCGGGCCAAGTCCGACGAGGCGGAGCAGACGGAGGTCATCAGGAAGCTGGAAGAAGAATTCGAGGCCGTGGGGACTGCCATCAAAGAACTGGGGGAAAAGCAGGAGACGATGGAGGAGCGGCTTTCGCTTTTCCGGGAAGAGCTGGCGGAGCGGGACCAGAAGCTGCGGGATACCCAGGTGCTTTATCATCAGCAGAAGTCTAGGCTGGAGGCGCTGGCCAACCTGACGGAGCGCTACGAGGGTTAC
>VSOD01000084.1 GCA_009774655.1 Lachnospiraceae bacterium | reverse complement strand
CGCGGTGATGTGGATAAGAGACAGGTAAGCGATAGCCTCCCTGGCCCGCTGCCTGATCATCCGGTTTGCCCGGTCGATGGCTCTGCCCAGGATTTTGACCGGATTCTTCTCAAAAGAGATCTCAATCTCCTCCACCAGAGTCTCCACCGCATACCTTGAGGCATAATCTCCCGCATTGTGGCCGCCCATGCCGTCCGCCACGATAAATACATTGGGCAGATTGCCGACCGGAACCTCCGATAAATAAATAAAATCCTGATTCAGCTGTCTTTTCCGTCCGATATCCGTCGTCGCATAGGATCTGAGCACTGTCTGTTCCCCCTGTTTTGCCGTTGTGACCTGTCATACCGCAGGGCAGATAACGCCCGCCGGCATGATACTTTGAATATTCTACCATAATAGGAAAAAAAGGACAAGTGCCGCAACCAAACGCTATAGATATCTGCGGCGCAGCTGTCCGCATGCCCCGTCGATATCCCGTCCCATTTCTCTTCTGACCGTCACCTGGATCCCGCTTTTTTCCAGCCGGCTCCGGAAGGCTTCCACCGCCCGGCGCTCAGACTGCACATACTCCCGTTCTTTGACCGGATTGACCGGAATCAGATTGACGTGACAGTTAAGCCCCCTGATCAGCGCGGTCAACTGCGCTGCATCCTCACTTGTATCATTGACACCTTTTACCAAACTATACTCAAAAGTGATCCGCCTGCCGGTCTGCTCAAAATAGTAGGCGCAGGTATCCAGCAACTCCCGCAGGCAATAGCGCTCGGCTACAGGCATCAGCTTCCTCCGCTTCTCGTCCGTCGCCGCATGGAGGGAAAGGGCCAGTGTGATCTGCAGCTTCCGCTCCGCCAGCCGCCGCATCTCCGGTACCAGGCCGCAGGTGGAGACCGTAATGTTCCGCTGGCTGATGTGCAGGCCGTTTTCGTCTGTCAGAAGGGTGATGAACTGCAGCAGATTGTCGAAATTGTCCATCGGCTCCCCGGTCCCCATCACCACCACATTGCTCACCCGCTCCCCGGTATGCCGCGTGATGGCATAGATCTGTTCGAGCATCTCCGACGGCAGCAGATTCCGCTCCAGCCCGTCCAGCGTGGACGCACAGAACCGGCACCCCATCCGGCATCCCACCTGGGAGGAAATACACACGCTGTTGCCGTGCCGGTAACGCATCCACACACTTTCCACCGTATTGCCGTCCGGCAGTCTGAACAGATACTTCCGCGTCCCGTCGATCTTCGACTCCTGCACCGTGACCATCTCCAGCACCGTATACCTGTAGCGCTCCGCACATTTCTGCGCCAGCCCGCGGGGAATATTCGTCATCTCCTCATATCCTTCCGCCAGCTTTTCATGCATCCACGCATACAGCTGTCCGGCCCGGAAAGGCTTCTCCCCCAGGCTCTCCATCTCTTCCTGCAGCTGCATAAGCGTAAGCGACTTGATGTCTTTGACACGTCTGCGCAGCTTCGCAAAGAAAAACCCGTCCGTCGGATGCACCCCCGGAAGCAGCTGCACACAGCCCGTCTCTCCGGCCATCTTTAACGCCGCCGGCAATTCCTCTGCCATGCTCACCGTCTCCATGGAAAACGTCCGGCAGATCCATCGCACCATCTCTTCGTTCTCTGCCGGATTCATCGTGCAGGTGCTGTACATCATCGTGCCGTCCGCTTTCAGATACTGTACCACGTTGCTGACGATCTCCTTCTGCAGCGTGACGATCTCGGACAGGGACTGTTCACTTACCCGGTATTTGATGTCCTGCTTCCGGCCGATCACGCCCAGCCCGGAGCAGGGCACGTCCACGATCAGCACATCCGCACTGCCCCGCAGCGCCTCGTCCATTATCCGCGCATCCTGCAGTCTCACCGACAGATTGTCGGCCCGCATCCGCTCTCTGTTCTCTTCTATCCTGGCCGTCTTATACTCCGTCAGATCGCAGGCGATCACCTGCCCTGTGCCTGCCAGCTTCGCCGCCGCATGAAGCGCCTTGCCGCCGGGTGCGGCACACACGTCAAGCACCGTGTCTCCCGCCCGGATCCCGGCTGCTTCCACCACCAGCATGGAACTCACATCCTGTACCGCGAAGGCTCCCTCCCGGTAGCCTTCCAGATTCTGTATACCCTCCGTCTTCTCCACCGTAGCGGCATAGGGCAGATAGGGATGCTGCTTCACCGTCACACCGTCCTGCCGCCACATTTCCATAAGCCGCTCCCGCTCCTGCACGGACAGCGTTTCCTGCAGCCGGACGCAGACCGGTTTTCTTGTCAGAAAAGATTCCAGGATGCGCTCGCAGTGTTCCGCCCCGTACACGCTGCGAAGATGAGCCGCCAGCCATACCGGCACGGAATAGCATACTGACCAGAATGCATCCGGCTCCTTTTGCCGGTCCGGATAGGCGATATCATCCTTTCCTCTTACCACCGCCCGCAGCACACCGTTCACATAACCCTGCAGCGACTGAAATTTCCGTTTCTTCGCCAGCTTCACCGCCTCGTTGCAGACCGCCGCATCGGGTATATGTTCCATAAAAAGGATCTGGTAGACACTCATCCGCAGCAGCGCCCGGATAAGCGGCTTCATCTTCTGCGTCTTCACCTTCGAGAACAGATCCAGCACATGATCGATCTGGATCCTGCGCTCCACCGTCCCCTCACTGACCCTTTTGATAAAAGCCTTTTCCCGCCCGTCAAGATAGTCGTACTTCTCAAGCACATCCGCCAGCAGGATATTCACATATTCCTGCTCTCTCTCCAGTTCCAGCAGGATGTCCAGAACAATTTCTCTTGTGTCCATTCCCGTAACCATGCTTCTTTCAGCCATCTCTTCTCCTGTCACTGCCGCCGAACAGCAACACCAGCCGCATCAGCTGCAGAATGGCGGAAGCCGCTGCCGCCACATAGGTGAGCGCCGCCGCGTTTAAGACGCTGCGGCAGCCGTTCGTCTCGTCACGCTCCAGCATGCCGTAATCTCCCAGCATCGCCAGCGCCCTGCCAGAGGCATTGAATTCCACCGGCAGCGTGACCAGCTGGAAGAGGACCGCCAGCGCGAACACCCAGATGCCGATCTGGATAAAAAGCTGGTTCATCCCCAGTAAAACGCCGAGAAAGATCAGTGGTATTCCCGCCCTGGAACCGATATTGGCTGCCGGGACAAGCGCCGTCCTGATCTTCAAAGGTGCATACCCTTTATGATGCTGTACCGCGTGGCCGCACTCGTGCGCCGCCACACCGACGGCCGCCAGCGAAGAGGATCCGTATACGGAATCCGATAACCGCAGAACTTTATGCGCGGGATCGTAATGATCCGTCAATTCGCCGCGCACATGCTCGATGCGCACGTCATGGATCCCCGACAGCTGCAGGATCCTCTGCGCCGCCTCCGCTCCCGTCAGGCCGCTCCTGCTCCTGATCCGCGCATATTTCTTATAAGCGGAAGAAACCCGCATCTGCGCAAAAATACACAGGACTGCCCCGATCAGCACAAGCATATAGGTCGGATCCATATAATATCCGTAATAGTATCCCATAACAACTCACCATACCTTTCCTGATTTACTGTGTTCCTGCCCTATCCTAATTGTTCCCCGTTCTTTATCTGATATCCCAACAGGAACTCTTTGACCGGCATCCGTCTCTTGCCCTCCGGCTGTACGGACAGAATCTTCAGGATACCGTCTCCGGTCCATACATAGAAGGCGTCTTTGCTCACAGCGGCCACCGTGCCGGGAACAGATGCGCCGTCCCCCTCCATCGTCACTCCCGAAAGGGTAAGCGCCTCTTTGGATGCCACTTCCTCCTCCCAGATCTTCAGGTTCTTTCCCCGGAACCTGGTGCAGGCGCCGGGCCAGGAGATCAGCCCCCTGATCAGGCAGTCCAGCTTCTTCGCGCTCTGCTGCCAGTCGATTTGTCCCATGGATTTCTGCAGCATCTTCGCGTAGCAGCTCTCCTCGTCTTTTTGTCTGACCGGAACAAGCTCACCGCGCTCAATCTTCGGCAGTGCCTCCACGATCAGCTCTGCCCCGGCCCTGGCCAGCTTGTCATGCAGGCTGTCGCCGGTCTCCTTCGGATCGATCATAACCTCCGTCTTCAACAGCATGTCGCCGGTGTCGATCCCTTTATCCATCTGCATAATGGTCACGCCGGTCTTCTCTTCCCCGTTGATGATCGCCCACTGGATCGGCCCTGCACCTCTGTATTTCGGTAAAAGGGAGGCATGGATGTTCACACAGCCGTACCGGGGCATGGTCAGGATCTCCTCCGAAAGGATCTGCCCGAAGGCCGCCACCACAAACACGTCCGCATGATAGCTTCGCAGCACCTCCACAGCCTCTTTTTCCCTGACCTTTACCGGCTGGAATACCGGAATACCGTGCGCCTGCGCACAGGCCTTGACCGGCGTCACCTGTACTCCCCTGCCTCTCCCCTTCGGCTTATCCGGCTGCGTCACCACCGCCGGCACCTGATGCCCGGCTGTCAGGATCGCTTCCAGCGCGTCCACCGAGAAATCCGGTGTTCCCATAAAAACAACTTTCATCTGCTGCACCTCTCCTTCCTGTATCGAACGAACCGTAACACAACCGCTGCCCTACTGCTGTTCCTCCAGATCCTCCGTGTTGACAAGCGGCCCTTCCACTCTCTCCACATAGAGCTGTCCTTCCAGATGATCCAGCTCATGGCAGATGGCCCGGGCAAGCAGCTCCGTTCCTTCCAGTTCAAAAGGGTTCATTTCCTCGTCATAGGCAAGCACTTTGGCATAATTGGGTCTGGTCACGTTCCCCTGTTTGCCCGGCACGCTCAGGCATCCTTCGTATCCCGTCTGCTCTCCGCTGGATTCCAGCAGCTTCGGATTGATCAGCAGGATCGGATCCTCTCCTGTCACATCGATCACCACGATCCTTTTCAGGATGCCCACCTGAGGTGCCGCCAGTCCCACTCCTTCCGCCTCGTACAATGTCTCAAACATATCGTCGATCAGATCCTGCACTCTGGGCGTGATCTCCGTCACTTCCTTACACCGTTTATTCAGAACCGGATCTCCGATCTCCCTGATTTTTCTGATTGCCATCTTATCCTCCATTCTCAAACGCTTCTGCTTCTAATATGTATTCATCGGGTCAAAATCATACTGTACCGTCTGGTTTTTCAGTTCCTCCCCTTTGCAGAGCCGTTCCAAATTATCCTTGATCTCTACCAGCACCTGATAATCCGGGTGCTTCATATAAAAAACATGCCGGTACAGGTCATTGATCCTGCCGATCGACGCCTCCGCCGGCCCGATCACCTGCAGAAGCTGCCACCTCTCCGCATCTGCATCCTGCTCCATCCCTCCGGCGGCGCCCGCCGCTTCCTGTCCCGGAGAATTGCCCGTCCTGCCGGTGCGGGTTTTGCCCTGCCTCAGCGCATTGACGGCCCCTGCCAGCCTCGCACTCAGCGCCGCGCCCTGCTCCTGCTCTCTGGATGTAACCAGCACGGCCAGCATATGGGCCGCCGGCGGATACTGCATCAGCTCCCGATAGGCAATCTCCTCCTCATAGAAGCCCGCATAATCCTGTCTGGCCGCATGTACGATGCTGTAATGCTCCGGCTGATAGGTCTGGATCACCACTTCGCCCGGCTTCTGCCCCCGTCCGGCCCGTCCGGCAGCCTGGGTGAGCAGCTGAAAAGTCCTCTCCCCGGCCCGGTAATCGTTCTGGTTCAGCGACAGATCCGCCGCCAGAATACCTACCAGTGTCACATTGGGAAAATCATGTCCCTTCACGATCATCTGCGTCCCCACCAGGATATCCGCCTTTTCATCCGCAAAGGCAGACAGGATCTTCTCATAGCTCTCCTTCGTCCTGGTCGTATCGGCATCCATGCGCAGCACGCGCGCCTGCGGGAACTCCTTATGCAGCGCTTCCTCGATCTGCTGTGTACCGGCCTTAAAGCCAAGCAGATATTTCGAACCGCACACCGGACAGACGGCGCTTTTTGGCTCCTCATGGCCGCAATAATGACATAATAACATATTTCCCCTGTGTTCGGAAAGAGAAACATCACAATGCGGGCATTTCATCACATGCCCGCAGGCCCGGCAGGAGATAAAGCCCGCATACCCCCTTCTGTTTAAAAAAAGCATGGTCTGCTCCCCCGCCTGCAGCCTTCCCTCCAGCAGTTCCCGCAGTTTCCTGCTGAACATGGAGCGGTTGCCCTGCTTCAATTCTTCCCGCAGATCCACCGTATATACGCGGGGCAGCATACTGTTTCCGTGGCGTCCGGTCATCTCATACAGCCTGTACTGTCCCTGCTTCGCCCGGTAATAGGCCTCCATGGAAGGCGTGGCCGAACCGAGCACGACGCTGGCCCCGTGCATGGACGCAATCTGCACGGCCGTCTCTCTGGCGTGGTACTTCGGCATGGACTCGCTCTTGTAGCTGTTCTCATGCTCTTCGTCAATGATGATCATGCCCAGATCGGGAAAAGGCGTAAACAGCGCCGATCTGGGGCCGATGATCACGTCCAGCTCCCCCGCCTGCGCCCGCATGATCTGGTCGTACTTCTCTCCCATGGAGAGCGAGGAATTGATGACCGACACCCGGTCGCCGAACCTCCTGTAAAACCGCAGCAGCGTCTGGTAAGTGAGGGCGATCTCCGGGATCAGCACGATCGCCTGTCTTCCCATGGCCACCATCTGCTCGATCATGCCCAGATATACCTCCGTCTTGCCGCTGCCCGTCACCCCGTGAAGCAGATATGTTCCCGGCCGCCCGGCCCGGTAATCTGCAAGGACCCCATCGATGACAGTGCGCTGCGCGGCGCTCAGCGCCACCCTTTTCTCCGTCCCGTCCGCGCACCGCACCGGATTGCGGTAGAAGGCTTCCGCCTCGATGCGCAGGACGCCCTGCTTCTCCAGCGCCGTAAGGACGGACGGCGACACGTTCAGCTTCTGCCGGATCAGCTCGTAGGGAAGCACCTCATCCGCCATCAGGGCATACAGAACCCGCGCCCTGGCCGTCTGATGCCTGTTCATGCACTGATCGGCCGCCTCCTTAAGCGCATCCCCTTCGATGCATCTGGTGACCTTCTTCTTCTCCATCTGCTTCAGCTTCTGCTTCACCGGCAGCACGGTCTTTAAGGCGGCGATCGTCGTCGATCCGTACTGCCTTTTCATCCAGTAGGCAATCTGGATCTGGCTGCCCTGTACCGTAATGCCCTTACTGTCCACTGCCGTAATGGTTTTGAGCTTCTCCGGCGGGTACGCCGCCTGCCCGGAAAGATCCACCACATATCCCAGCTTATCCTGATTGCCTCTGCCAAAAGGCACATGCACCCGCACCCCCGGATACACTTCCTGTATCAGCTCCGGCGGAATCCGGTACTGAAAGGGGCGGTCAACCTTTTCATGGGAAATCTCTATGATCACATCCGCATACCGCGGCATTACCATTTCTTTCATGCCCGCTGCCGCTCCTCCAGGATCTCCTTGATCAGCACTCTCTCGTCCATAGGATACTTGACCCCGTTGATCTCCTGATAATCCTCGTGTCCTTTGCCGGCCAGCACGATAATATCTCCCGGCTCCCCGTGGTCTATGGCATAGGCGACAGCCTCTTTCCGGTCGCAGATCTCCACATATCTGCCTTCCGTTTTCCCGATCCCCAGCTTGATGTCGTCGATGATGGCCCGGGGCTCTTCCATTCTGGGATTATCCGATGTGATGATGGTCAGATCCGCCAGCCTGCCACTGACCTCTCCCATCTCGTAGCGTCTGGACTTGGCCCGGTTGCCGCCGCAGCCGAACAGACACACAAGACGGTGCGGCTCATAGGCCCGCAGCGTAGTCAGAAGGCTCTCCAACGCCATGGCATTGTGGGCATAATCGATAATCACCGTAAATTCGTCGGACACCTTCACCGGTTCGATCCGTCCCTTCACCTTCGCCTGCAGAAGCGCGTTCTGTACCACTTCCCCTGACACCGCAAAATGCCTGCATATGGCTATGGCCGTCAGGGCATTGTATACGCTGAACCTGCCGGGCACCGGGATCTGCACCGGAAAATGCAGCAGGCCGGTCACGTCAAAGCGCATCCCCAGACTGCCCTTCTCCTTCACAAACGCAAGGTTCTCCGCCCGCAGGTCTGCCGCCGTATCGATCCCGTAGGTCTCCAGCGTACAGGTATGTTCCGCGGTGACAGCCTTCCAGTGTGCATCGTCCTTATTGACGATACCGGTCCGGCACTGCTGGAACAGCAGACTCTTACAGTACAGATAATCCTCGAAATCCCTGTGCTCCCCTTTGCCGATATGATCCGGCTCCAGATTGGTAAAGATGCCGAAGTCAAAGACAAAGCCCTGCGTCCTGTGCAGCATCAGTCCCTGGGAAGATACCTCCATCACCACCGTATCACAGCCAGCGTCGGCCATCTGCCGGAAATATTTCTGCACCAGATAAGATTCCGGCGTAGTGTGGTCTGCCGGAATGTGCGTATCGCCGATGATGATCTCGATGGTGCCGATCAGTCCCACCTTCCTGCCCGCCTGCTCCAGAATGGAACGCACAAGATAAGTACTGGTGGTCTTCCCTTTTGTTCCCGTAATGCCGATGATCTTCATCTGCTTAGCCGGATGGCCGAAGAAAGCAGCCGACAGGAAGGCCATCGCATACCGGGTATCCGGCACCTTGATCACCGTCACATCCGCCTTTGTCGTAAGCTCCATCTCCTTCTCCACAAGCAGTACCCCCGCACCGGCTTCCACCGCCGCCGCCGCGAACCGGTGTCCGTCCGCCACGGCGCCCGGAATGCAGACAAACATACTGCCCGGCACTACCTGCCGGGAGTCGTAGATGATATCCGTCACTTCTCTATCCAGCGTGCCCCGTACACACGCATATTCAATCTCTGTCAATAACTCTCTCAACAACGCCATCTTACAGCAAACTCCTCTCAAACAGTCTTTGTCATCTCTTCCAGAAGAAGCTCTTCTGACACTATACTAAGATAGCATGAAAAATGCCTTTTTTCAATATTTATACCCGTTTCCTTTCCCGCAGGTCCTGTTCCATGCCCGCACGGGGCGTACTTCATTTTTCTTTTAGACTCTCTTTAATCTTTCTTAAGGTATTTTTATATTTTTATAACAAACAGAACACATTTTGGACACATTTTCACTTTATGATAGTATTCAAGATAGTTGATGAACTCACTATCTCCCCCCTCATAAGAAAATGCGAAAAAGTCTGGGACGCCCAGACTTTTTTGTTGTCTGCTTTTCTTCATGCGGGGCTGTAATCCTGCATAATCATCTGCAGGCTCTCCCGCCCCTGGTACACATTGATATCCGGATAGTATATGACGTGAATCCGGATCCCCTCCGCACGTCCTCCCTGATAGAGTTTTTCCAGGGCCGTACGGCCGAAATGTTCCTGCAAAAACAGATGGAACCGCTCCAGATCGCCGAAATACATCAGGTCATAGCGCCGGCCGCTTTCGTCCGCCGCACAGTATTTGCCCACATTGCCGTTTTTACCAAGAATACGGCCGCTTATGAGGCTGATGTTCTTCTGCGCAAAGACCGGCTTGCTGTTGCCGTTGCCAAAAGGTTCCAGAACAGACAGCTGTTTCACAAACGCCGTCGTCACATAGGACATCGGCATGGGCACGTCAATATGGATCTTCTCCACAAAATCTTCCTCCGTCAGGCCGCAGTGTGCATTCAAATAAGTGCGGAAGAGTTCCACGTTTTCCTCCGGCATGGACACACCGGCCGCCAGCTTGTGGCCGCCGTATTTCGTGTAAAGCTCTTTGCATTCACTCATCTTCTCATACATATGATATGCTTCGATGGAGCGGCCGGAACCTTTTACCCCGTCTTCCGAGCGGGTCAGCACGAAGGACGGCTTGTGATACCGCTCCCGGATACGGCCCGCGATAATTCCGGCCAGGCTCTCGTGACAGTCAGGCAGGTAGAGTACAAGCACGCTGTCCTTTTTCAAACCGCCTGTCTCGATCATCCGGATGGCTTCCTCGGTCCCCTGCATCGTCATGTCCTTGCGGCTCTCATTCAACTCCTTAAGCTCCCCGGCGATAGTCACGGCCTCCGCCCTGTCCTTCGTACAGAACATGCGCAGGGCCCTCTCCGCCGTATCCAGCCTGCCCGTGGCGTTGAGACAGGGCCCCAGCACGAAGCCGATATGATAGGCCGACAGTTTCTTATCCTGCAGACCGTTTACTGAAAGCAGCGCCTGCAGACCCGGGTTTGCGGAACGAAGGATCTGCTGCAGGCCATAGCGAACGATAATCCGGTTCTCCTCCACCAGCTCCATCACATCCCCCACGGTGGCAAACGCCGCAAAAGAAAGCAGCTCCTGCAGCAGTGCCTGCGTCTGCGCCGTGTCGTCTCCCGCAAACAGTACCTGCAGGAATTTGTAGGCCACCACGGCCCCGCAGATACCGTCAAAGGGATAGCCGCAGTCCTTTCGCTTCGGATCGATCACCGCATCCGCTTCCGGCAGACACTCCTGCCTGCTCCCGTCCTCCAGCACTTCATAAGGCACCTCATGATGATCCGTCACGATCACCGTCATGCCGAGAGACTTCGCACGGGCGATCTGGGCCTCAGCCGCAATCCCGTTGTCGCAGGTTATGATAGTGTCCGTCCCCGCTCCCCACGCCTCCTGGATCAGATGGTCGTTGAGTCCGTAACCGTCATGAATCCTATGGGGGATCGCCGTGTCCACGGACGCCCCGCAGTGAGCCAGTCCCGCCAGCAGTATGTAAGTGGAGCAGATGCCGTCGATATCATAATCCCCTATGATCCGGATCCGTTTCCCGCCGGCGATCTTCTCCCGCACGATCTCTGCCCCTTTCTGTGCATCCGCCAGCAGGAAAGGATCGTGCAGATCCTGCAGCGTGCCGTGAAGAAACCTGTCGATCGCTTCCTCCCCGACGATATCCCTGTTGCGGATGATCCTGGCGATCACCGGATCGATCCGGAACTTTTCCGCTATTGCATTGAAGTCCGCTTTCTTGGCGGACACCATCCATTTGGCCATCTTACGCTCTCCTTTTCTTCTATAAAATATGACGATTACTGCAGCTCATTTCCGCTGCACATGATCCGCTGTCGTAAGAAAGGCGCTCCGCATATCGCGAAGCGCCCTTGCATAGTCTATGAAACACATCCGTTCTCTTATTTGGATGCCGCTTTCGCTTTCTTTCCCGCCTTCGTGCGCAGTACGAACCACATCGCACCGGTCAGGCAGATGGAAGAATAGGTGCCGCAGATGATACCCGCGATCAACGGCAGCGCAAACTCCCTGATGGAAGATACGCCGAATACCTCCAGTGCCGCCACCATGAAGAAAGTGGTCAGTGAAGTAAAGATACTTCTGGAAAGCGTCTGGGAAATACTTCTGTTGACCAGTTCCTGCAGTTCGTCCCTGTTGCGCATCTCCCGCATATTCTCGCGGATCCTGTCGAAGATAACGATGGTCGCATTGATGGAGTAGCCGACGATCGTCAACATGCAGGCGATAAACGTATTGCCGACAGAGATCTTCACGATCGCATAGAAGGCCAGTACCACCAGCACATCATGTACCAGTGCCGCCACGGCGCTGGCGCCGAAACGGATATCCTTAAACCGGAACCAGATATAGAGAAGCATCAGGATCGTCGCCACAACGATCGCCTTGACGGCGTCCGCCTGCATTTCAGAGCTGATCGTGGCGCTGATTGTCTCTGCCGTAATGCTGTCCGGTGCCACATCAAAATTGTTCACCATCACATCCGAAAATGCCTTACGTTCTTCCACATTCAGCGTTCTCGTCTTGATGATCACCTCATTCGAGCCTGCCACCTTCGTGGTCTGCACATTGCCGTCCCCGGTAATGTCCTCGATCATCGGCACGATCTGTGCATCAATCTCCTCTATGCTCATATCCTCGGGCAGTGTCATGGTCGTAGACGTTCCGCCCACAAAATCAAGGCTGTAATTCAACGGCATACCCATCTGCGACTGGTTGATCCCCATCACGACGAATCCGGCAATGATCACCGCAGCGGACAGGCCAAAAAACACATACTTTCTGGACAGGAAATTGATCGTCTTCTTCTCTTTGCCCACGCCGTAAGCCTTTTCGCTCTGAACGCCCAGCGCATACAGCACATTGATCAGGAATTTGGTCACAAAAAGCGCGGTAAACATGGACAGGCCGATACCAAGCATCAGCGTGATCGAGAAGCCCTTGATCGTACCGCTGCCCATCAGGTACAGTACGATCGCGGCAATAAAGGTCGTGATATTACCGTCCAGGATCGCCGACAGCGCCTTGCTGAAACCGATCTTGATCGAAGACTGAACCGTCTTGCCGGTCGCCAGTTCCTCTCTGATTCTGGCAAAAATGATCACATTGGCATCCACCGCCATACCGACAGACAGGATGATACCTGCGATACCGGGCAGGGTCAGAGTAGCCTCAAAGGAATAGAGCAGGATCACCATCAGTTCCGCATACAGGCACAGCGCCAGAGACGCCGCCAGACCGGAAATATAATAAACCGCGATCATAAACACCACTACCAGTGCGAAACCAACCGCCGCCGCGATCAGGCTGGTATTGATCGCCTCGGATCCCAACTGGGCGCCGACCACATTGGAACGCAGCTCCTCCAGCTCCAGTTTCAGGCCGCCGATACGGATCGTTGACGCCAGCTGCTCCGCTTCCTCCGGCGTCTTTTGTCCTGAAATGACCGCATTGCCATCCGTGATCACGGCCTGCACATTGGGCACCGTGACGAATTCTTCATCATAGTAGAT
>VSOD01000083.1 GCA_009774655.1 Lachnospiraceae bacterium | reverse complement strand
AGTGATGGCCAGCAGGACGCTGCCGTCGGAAAGAGACCGTAAGATGACGATTCTTTTGACGCCGTTTATGAGCTGTACGGCCAAGCTGCCGATCTATGCCTTCTTCGTCAATGCCTTTTTTCCGGGACAGGGCGGACTGGTGATGACGGGTTTGTACGTACTGGGAGTGCTGATGAGAATTGTGGCGGCGCTGGTGTTTAAGAAAACGATGTTTAAGGGGGAGGCCGTGCCTTTTGTGATGGAACTGCCCAATTACCGCATGCCGAGCCTGCGGAGTGTGCTGCAGCTTCTGTGGGAGAAGGCGAAAGATTTTCTGCAGAGAGCCTTTTCCGTGATCCTGATCGCTTCGATCGTGGTCTGGTTCCTGCAGAGTTTTGATTTTCATTTTGACCTGGTAGAAGATTCGCATAACAGTATTCTGGCGGCAGCGGCAGGGCTTTTGGTTCCCCTGTTCAGACCGCTCGGACTGGGAGACTGGCGCATCTGCACTTCCCTGATCAGCGGTTTTATGGCCAAAGAAAGTGTGGTCTCTGTGCTGGAAGTGCTGTTTGACAGCGAAGGCGGCGTGACAGCGGCCATGAGCACGCTGTCTGCGGCTTCCCTGCTGGTGTTCAGCCTTCTGTATACGCCCTGCGTGGCGGCGATCGCTTCCATCAAAAGAGAGCTGGGCCGCAGGTGGGCGGTTTATGTGGTGCTCTGGCAGTGCGGCATCGCCTGGGCGGCTGCATTGCTGGTACGGCTGATCGGGCTGGCCTGCGGCATGGCCTGATATTCCGGGCCGCACACCGGACTGCCGAAGCCGTGCCCGGCAGTCTTCTTACTGATACAGTGTGTAGCCGAATTTGATGCGGCGGTAAATCTTCCATGCGATGATAGCCGGGAAGCTGAGCAGCAGATAGGCCGTGCTGAGGGCGCCTGCCAGGCCGCCGATCAGGCAGATGATCATCATTCCAATACTCATAAGGGGATTCCTCTCTTTCCTGTTGTATTCTGTTCGTATTGCTATTATAGAGAATGGAAGGGAAGGGGAAAATAGAAAAAGGGGTTTCTTAACGTAAGCTGAGCAAAATAGAAACAGGATATTAACAGAGATTTAGCGGAATTTTAACAGAAAGAAAAGGCTCATACGAAACGGCAGGCATGAAAAGCACGAAAAAAGCCGGAACAGACACAGATATCTGCTCCGGCCGGAAAGCGGAGTTGGAGGGATTCGAACCCTCGTGCCCCGGAGGGCTAACGCATTTCGAGTGCGCCCCGTTATGACCACTTCGATACAACTCCATATGAATAGCATTATAAGTTGAATTGGATGAATTGTCAAGACGTTGTATGCCTGAAACCGTAAAGTTATCGGACGGGTGCCCTGCAGCAGAGTGCAGGGCACCGTGAATAATAACTTGTAATGGGCAGATTCCGTAACAGGGAAACCGAAGGCTGAACTGTTACAATGTATGCAGCGGGGAGGCAGCAGCCGAATTGTTACAAATGTATGAAAAAGCGAGAGGATCTATATGGACTATACGACAGAAGACGAGAAGTATATGAAGGAGGCGCTGAAACAGGCGAAGAAGGCATATGCGCTGGGGGAGGTGCCGATCGGCTGCGTGATCGTCTATCAGGATAAGATCATCGGCAGGGGCTACAACCGGCGCAATACGGACAAGAATACGCTTGCCCATGCCGAAATCACGGCCATCAACAGGGCGAGCAGGAAGATGGGCGACTGGCGGCTGGAAGACTGTACCCTGTATGTGACGCTGGAGCCGTGCCAGATGTGTGCCGGGGCCATCGTGCAGGCGAGGATCACCCGGGTAGTCATGGGCAGCATGAATCCCAAGGCGGGATGCGGCGGCTCCATCCTGAATATTCTTGAGATGCCGGAGTTCAACCATCAGGTACAGGTAGAAAGGGGCGTACTGGCCGAAGCGTGCACGCAGATGCTGACTACTTTTTTCAGGGAACTGCGGGAGCGGAACAGGCTGGAGAAGAAAGCTGCGAGATAGTTACTATTCACGGTGCCCTGCACCCTGCTGCAGGGCACCCGGCCGATAACTTTACGGTTCCAGGCATCCAGCCCCTCGCCGAAGGCGACTTGGAATGGGCTGGATGCGTTACAGCTTGCGGCCGGTCAGGCCGTGAACTGTAACAAAGCCGCGCGGTAAACCGGCGGGAGAAGAAAGATTGTCTTGCGGGAAATGGATTTTCGGATTATACTGGTAAGGCAAAAGAGGTTGTCAGATTGCAGAATGGAGGGAAAAAACATGGCAGATATTACAAAGAATACAACAATAGGGGAAGCGCTGCGGATCAATCCGGAGATCGCACCGGTTCTTATGGAGATCGGTATGCACTGTCTCGGATGCCCGTCCGCACAGGGAGAGACGCTGGAAGAGGCGGCTATGGTGCATGGCATTGCGGTGGATGACCTGATGCAGAAGATCGCAGCGGTTTAATGTTTTGAAGAAAAGGAAGAACTTTTTTGGCCGGTGTATGCAGGCATGCGGCGCCTTATGACAGGCGCGGCGCCGGCGAAGAAGTCCGTTCCGGATCTGTGATAAGGATAAGATATGGTATTCAGTTCAAATATATTTATTTTTTTCTTCCTGCCAATTACCTTGACAGGTTATTTTATGTTACGTTCTGTGAAGTCGAGAAATCTGTGGCTTCTTTTTATGAGCTGCTTCTTCTATATTTTCGGCGGCGCTGTGTTCTTCCCGATCATTGTCTATACCGTCCTGTTGAATTATGCCGGCGGCTGTCTGCTTGCCTGCGCGCGTGCGGCAGGGCGGGAGATGCTTGGCAGATATGTTTTTGCAGGCACTGTCGTGCTGAATCTTCTCAGCCTTGGTTACTGGAAATATACGGGATTTTTGATGCAGATCGTCAGTGACCTGACGGGATGGCAGTTTGCGATACCCGAGATCACGCTTCCGATCGGCATTTCTTTTTTTACTTTTCAGGGCATGAGCTATGTGATCGACCTGTACAGAGGCGAGGTGGCCGTGCAGAGAAACATTCTGAAACTGGGGCTGTATATCGCCCTGTTTCCCCAGCTGATCGCCGGGCCTATCGTAAGATATTCCGATATTGAGAGGCAGCTGGACGACAGGAAACACAGGCTGGATGATATGGCTGCCGGTATCCGCATCTTTACGGTCGGTCTGGCCAAAAAGGCGGTGATCGCGAATTCGGCGGCGCTGACGGCGGATGCCGTTTTTGAAATGCAGCCCTGGCAGAACAGTCCGGGTATAGCGTGGCTTGGTCTGATCTTTTATACGATACAGCTGTATTTTGACTTTTCCGGGTACAGTGATATGGCGGTAGGGCTGGGCAGAATGTTCGGCTTCCGGTTTCCGGGCAACTTTAACTATCCGTTTACCTCCCGCTCCGGTTCTGAACTGTGGAGGCGGTGGCATATCTCGCTTTCGTCATGGTTTCGGGATTATGTGTATATTCCGCTGGGCGGCAGCAGAAGAGGAAATGTCTATCTGAATCTTCTGTGCGTTTTTGTGCTGACCGGCTTTTGGCACGGCGCGGCGTGGAATTATGTTCTGTGGGGGCTTTACTGGGGCATCATCGTTGCGGCCGAGCGGTTTGTATCCGGCCGCACCGGGGGTAAAGTACGCATTCCCGGGATCGTGGCCTGGGCCTATGCGATGCTGCTGTGGCTGGTGAGCATGGTCATTTTCCGCACCGGGAGTCTGCAGGGATGCAGTCTGTATCTGAGGTCTATGTTTGGACTGCTTGAGAGAAGAGATGCGGGATTCTCGCTTGCTTACTATATCAGCGCCTATGAGATCTTTATTCTGGCGCTGGGGGTTGCGGCCATGATGCCGTGGGGAAGCCGCTGCCGCCTTTTTGTGAAAGAGCGGGTATCGGAGATCTGGTTTGCGCTGTTGGAGAATGCGGTCACATTGCTGCTGCTTGGCGTTTCTGTCCTGTATGTGGTGACGGGGACTTACAATCCGTTTATTTATTTTCAGTTTTAGCCTGACTGAGGCAGGGGGCCCGGAATGAAACGAAGGATAACTGTAATTTTCATCGCGATTTTTATATTATGCATTTCACTGCCTTATCTTTTGGCACACAGAGACAGGGAGGGGCGGAGCTCTTCCATGGAGAACAGGATGCTGGCGGCCTATCCGTCTGTCTGGGCGGAGGGCGGCCCGGATCCGGCATATCTTTCCCGGTTCGAAGCGTGGCTGGACGATAATCTGCGCGGCAGGACGGTGCTTGTGGAGGCGAATTCGACACTGCAGTATCAGCTGTTCGGAAGGGTTGTAAAATCGGACATCCTGCAGGGCAGGAATCACTGGCTTTTTGTCAAAGATCAGGACATGATCAGGGAATACCAGCGTCTGAATCTGCTGCCTGAGGATCGGCTGGATCTGTATGCGGAAAAGATGCAGAAGATCTCCGATTATCTGGAGAGGCGGGGCATTGCGTTCTACTATTTTCAGTGTTACAGCAAGGAAGAGATCTATCCGGAGCAGTATGCGGCCGGCGTCAACAGGGTGGGTTCGGCCGGCAGGGCGGATCAGGTAGTGGAAACGCTGCGGGAGAAGACGGATGTGAAGCAGATTCTGACCAGGGATATGCTGCTTGAGCGGGCAGACGAATTGATCTATTTCCAGTATGTCGATTCGCTGCACTGGAATGAGAAAGGATCCTACTATGGCTATCAGACGCTGATGGAAGAGATCGGGAAGGATTTCGGGCAGATCCGGAGCCTGCAGGAGACGGATTATCTCATAACGGAAGAAGAATCCAGCGTGGAATTATATGGATTTGAGTATCCTTATTCGGAGCTGTGCCCGGTTTATAAGGTCAGGGATCCGCAGGCGAAGGAGATCACGGAACAGACGCAGGAGCGTTGGGAATTCCTGCACTACAGGGAACATACGCATGATTATGTAAATGAAGGATGCGAAAACGATCTGAGGATCCTGCTGGTGGGGGACAGTTTCGTGCGGATGTTCTTAAAGGATGATATTGCGGAAGGGTTTCGCGAAACGTTGAGCATCGACTGGCTCAACATTCCGATCCTCGATCAGGTGGTGGAAGAATATCAGCCTGATATCGTGGTCTTAGAAAGCGCTCAGAGCGCCTTGAAGGACACGGTCGAGCTGGTCATTCAGACAGAATTTGCAGATGCACAATAAAAAAAGTCTCCCGATGCCGCATCATCCTGCGCATGAGGGCGGGACGGGCGTCGGGAGACGGTAGGAACTCAGGAATCGCACCAGACATTATATCTGTGCCAGAGATGCCAGGGCATTCTCTCTGATCAGGGGTTCGAAATGTTCTTCCAGATAGGCTTTGGCGGAGAGAACCGATTTCTCGGGGCGGCCGTACTCCGTGATCAGATTGCAGATCCGGTTGAAAGAGGAGGCATCCTGTCCCGCGGAGTCTACCAGCAGCAGGTAGGAGCCGTTCTTTTCGTTCTTGTAGAGGGAATTGGCGCCCTGATAGGATACGGGAGCCACATGCGCCAGTCTCGTCACGTCGTTCAGGGAAGCGAAGGCAAAAAGCTGGCATGCGATCTGCGGCGCAGGCGCTTTCCTGGTTTTGGCGGCCTGACCGGATCTGACATCGGTGCGGGGCGTCCTGCCTGCGGTCTCTTCTTCCGACAGGTCGGTTCCGCTCATCTTGCGGAGCATGTTGAGTACTTCGTCCGCGCCGTCGGAAAAGACGTCTGCCAGTTCTTCATTCTCTTCGTCATAGTCGCCGTCGCTCTCGTGAACGGAAGGGGCAAATTTGGAAAAGCGCGTATCCAGTTCCTCGGGATCCTCCACTTTGGTGATGATCAGCACGATGCATTCCGAATTCAGCGGGATCGCCTCGATCATGAGCGGGATATCTTCCGCTTCAAAACCGCATTCGTAGGCTGCCTGCCGCATCATATCGCGGAAAAGTGTCTTCGCCTTCTCCGTGCCGTAGGCCAGCTCGCTGATCTTCAATTCGCGGGTTGCCAGATCCTCACGGGTGAGCGTACAACGGATCTGATGTTCATTTACTTTTTCTATTCTCATAATGATGTTCACATCCTTTTATCGTCTTTCTGTCAGCTAAATGTATCTTATACTTTACGCCAATTTTAGTCAATAGTGTGCATAAAGTGTTTAAAATTTTTTAATAATTTTAGAATTTACTTGCTTTTTTGTCAGATTATGCCTATAATTGAACTACAAGATGTCTCCGGATAGTCGGCAGAGGAAGGAGGCAGTATATAAATTTCATAACTAACGTCTTTTTCTCCGGAATTTTATGGATCCACAGTACGGAGAGAGTCTTATAGGCAACGTGCCTGTTCGTGAACCATATCTTGTTTCTTTCTATATTTCACAATTATAATTCACAAGGAATGAGTAGGTTATACAGTTATTTTATTTATTTTTGCATGTCTGGGATATCTTGGTAATGATCTGGCGCTCTATATATCTTATGCTGTTAGTATATCACAATGCTCTTTTTGGCAGACTAAATTTCAGGATGTCGGCGAATAAAGTCAGGGAAGTTCCCGCTTCGGGTGGACTGTTGGATACTGGGATTGGTCGATGGGATATTCTGGCGCGCAGGATCTTTCTGCCCTGCGGCGGCGCATGTCACAGCGCGATGCCGTGGGGCAGTTTTATTTCCGCGGACTAAGAGCCGGACGCCGTGCCCTGTCCGTGTCACAGTTTGCGGCCGGTTAGGCCGTGAATTGTAACGTATTCGACTTTTTCCTGCCGAAAATTGTCAAAATCATAATGACTGCAAGCAAATAGTTTGTTATAATGAGGACGGTCAGAAAGGAGCAGGATACATGAAAAAAATAATTCCGGTTTTGATCGCGGTGTTTATGATCATCGTGATCGCGGTCATCGGCGTTGGCGCCAGATTGATGGAGAAATATTCATATTCCAAAGAGCGGGCAGATCTGACGGAATATTTTGAGGTCAGGGGAGAGGGCGACGTGCCCGTTATCCTGCAGGATGAGCGGATCGAGGAACATGCGAGGCTGATAGACGGCGTATGCTATTTTGATCTTGCGACCGTGCATAAATATTTTAATGACAGATTTTTTCTGGATACGAAGGAAGGACTTCTGCTCTATACGCTGCCGGATGCCATCGTCAGTACGCTGATCGGTGAGCAGACGGTGTCTGTGGGTACAGACGGCAGCACGAGGGACTATATCATCGCCAGATACGAAGGAGACGTGCTGTATGTGGCGGCGGATTTTGTGAAGGAGTATTCTAATTTTTCCTATACTCTGTACACGGATCCTTACCGGATGCAGGTCTATACGGAATGGAACCCAAGACAGACGGCGACAATACTCAAAGACACGCAGGTGCGTTATCAGGGCGGCGTCAAGAGCGATATCCTGACGGATGTGGCGAAGGGGACGGAAGTCACTGTTCTGGAGGAGATGGAGAACTGGAGCAAGGTCAAGGCCGAAGGCGCTTTTATCGGCTATGTGGAGAATAAGCGGCTGAGCGAACAGACCACGGTGGAGCCTGTGCCGGTAACGGATTATGTGGAACCGGTGTATACGTCGAACACGAGGGACCACAAGATCAATCTGGCATGGCATGTGGTGGCGTCCGTGGCGGGCAACGATACGCTGGTGCCGATGCTCGCGGAAGCGAAGAGTGTCAACGTGGTGTCGCCTACCTGGTTTGCGCTGAGCGACAATGCCGGGAATTTCACGAGCTTCGCATCGCAGAATTATGTGGATACGGCCCATGACATGGGGCTTGAGGTCTGGGCGCTGGTGGACAATTTCACCAATCCGGATGTGGACACCTATGAGGTGCTGGCGGGCTTAAGTACCAGACAGCATCTGATCGACGGCCTGATCGGGGCGGCACTGCAGTACAGGCTGGACGGTATCAACATCGACTTTGAGAATATCAGTCTGTATGCTGGAGAACCTTTTGTGGAGTTTATCAGGGAACTCTCGATTCCCTGCAGGCAGAACGGCATCGTGCTTTCGGTGGACAACTATGTGCCGATGGGCTATACCGATCACTACGACAGAGAAGAACAGGGGATCGTGGCGGATTATGTGATCATTATGGGATATGACGAGCATCATAAGAACAGTGAGACGGCGGGTTCCGTGGCGTCTATCGACTTTGTGGAGAACGGGATCGCCAATACGGTGGCGCAGGTGCCGGCCCATAAGGTGATCAATGCGATTCCTCTCTATACAAGAATATGGGAGACGAAGGGAACGTCGGTGAGCAGCCAGGCAGTGGGCATCGGGACGGCGAAACAGTATATTGCCGATCACGGGATCGTCACTGCCTGGGACGAGACGACGTGCCAGAACTACGGCGAATACCAGTCCGGCGACAGCTATTATCAGATATGGATGGAGGATGAGGAATCCATCCGGGTGAAACTGAATATCATGAGCAAATACGGGATTGCCGGCGTGGCGGAGTGGCAGCTGGCTTTCGCGACCGATTCCGTCTGGGATGTGATCGCGGAATATATGAACCAGTAATCTTTCGGCTGACAGCATTTTTCGGGGCGCCTGTTCATATGCATTTATAAAGGCAGTGATGTTAGGAATGGGATATGAAGGGGAGAAGACCGGAAGAGTACGAAGGGCTTGTGCGGACCGTGCTGCTCATGCTGATGCTTGTTTCTGCTTATTTCATCGTGCGGGGCGGTGCAAGATTTGTATCCTCACCGCAGGTGGAGACGAAGAGAGAAAGGCCCTGTGTGATCATTGATGCCGGACACGGCGGCGTCGATCCTGGCAAGGTCAGTGTGGACGGAGCGCTGGAGAAGGACATCAATCTTGCGATCGCACAGAAGCTGCAGCGTTTCCTGCAGCAGCAGGATGTGGACGCGGTGCTGACCAGGCAGTCCGATGCCGGACTCTACGATGAGAATGCCTCCAACAAGAAGGTTCAGGATATGAAGAACCGGGTAGCGCTGATCGAGGAGCGGCAGCCGGTCCTGACTGTCAGCATTCATCAGAACAGTTATCATGAAGAATATGTTCACGGTGCGCAGGTATTCTACTATGCGAACAGCACAAAGAGCCAGGAGCTGGCGGAGATGATCCAGCAGGTGATGGCGCTGGAACTGGATAAGGACAATGCCAGAAAGGCCAAGGCCAACGACAGCTATTATCTGCTTAAGAAGACTTCCACACCGATCGTGATCGTGGAGTGCGGATTTTTATCCAATTACGAGGAGGCGCAGAAGCTGTCCTCGGAGTTGTATCAGGAGAAGGTGGCCTGGGCCATACATATGGCTGTCATGCAGTATTTGAATCAGGAAAAATGATACGGCAGAGAAATGGGCTGTCAGGCGGATAAGGAGGCCGAAGAAGGCTGTGGAGACAAGAATGATCCGGATGGAGGAAGCGCATATTGACGGGACGGTGATCCGGGAGGCCGGCAGGATCCTGCGGGAGGGCGGCCTTGTCGCTTTTCCCACAGAGACGGTGTACGGGCTGGGCGGGGATGCGCTGAACCCGCAGTCTTCCCGAAAAATATATGCGGCGAAGGGAAGACCTTCGGATAACCCGCTGATCATTCACATCGCGGATCTGGATGCGCTGGGTCTGATCGTGCGGGAAATACCGGAATGCGCCGTCAGACTGGCGGAGCGTTTCTGGCCGGGGCCGCTTACGATGATCCTGCATAAGTCGGAGCGGGTTCCGTATGAGACGACGGGGGGACTTGATACGGTGGCGGTGCGTATGCCGGTGAACCGGACGGCGCGGGAACTGATCCGTGCGGCGGGCGGGTATGTGGCGGCGCCCAGCGCCAACCGTTCCGGCAGGCCAAGCCCTACGGCGGCCAGATATGTGGCCGAGGATCTGGCCGGGAGAGTGGAGATGATCATAGACGGCGGTGACGCGCCGATCGGGCTGGAGTCCACCATCGTCGATCTGACTTCGGACAGGCCGACGGTGCTGCGTCCCGGCTATATCACAAGACAGCAGCTGGAAGAGGTGCTGTCGCAGGTGGAAGAGGACAGTACCCTGATGCGGGACGATTCCGGACAGGCTCCGAAGGCGCCCGGCATGAAATACAGACACTACGCGCCCAAAGGCGACCTGACGATCGTCCGGGGAACACAGGAGGCGGTGACGGCTTATATCAACGCACGCTGTCAGGAGTTGAAAGAAAAAAATAAAAAAACGGGCGTTATAGGAAGCGGCGCGGTGAGCGGGAAATATCATGCGGACGTGTGTAAGAGCGTGGGTGAAAGAGGCGATGAGGAAGCGGCGGCCAGAGAGCTGTACCGTATTCTGCGGGAGTTTGACGACGAGTGTGTGGAGGTCATCTACGCGGAAGCGTTCGCGGAGTCAGGCGTCGGACGGGCGGTCATGAACCGGCTGCTCAAAGCCGCCGGATACAGGGTGGAAGAGGTTTGAAAATATTAAATAACAGGAGGTAGTAAATATGATAGCAATCGGAAGTGACCATGGTGGGTTTGACTTGAAGGAAGTGGTGACAGCACATTTGAAGGAGCAGGGCATCCCTTATAAAGATTTCGGGTGTTATGATAAGAAATCCTGCGATTATCCGGTTTACGGCAAAGCCGTAGCGGAGGCTGTGGCGAAGGGAGAGTGCGAGAAAGGAATCGTGATCTGTACGACGGGAATCGGTATCTCCATCACGGCCAACAAGGTGAAGGGGGTGCGCTGCGCCCTGTGTGCGGATACGCTGACGGCACAGATGACACGTCTGCACAACGATGCGAATGTGCTTGCCCTGGGCGGCGGTATCGTGGGTCCCAATCTGGGGATCAGCATCGTGGATACGTTTTTGAATACGGCGTTCTCCGAGGAGGAGAAGCACTGCCGGAGAGTAGGTTTGATAGAACAGCAGTAGACTGATCAAATGCGGAGGGGCTTATGAAGGCCAGGCGGTATGTGGCCGTCTGGTCGATGCTTGTCCTGTTGTCCGTGATGCTGCCCGTTACGGTGAAGGCGTCAGAGGAGACGAGGAAGAAGATCGACCAGGCGGAACAGGAGAAGAAGGAGACGGAGTCCAAACTGGACGAGACGGAAGAAAATCTGGATAAACTGAATGAACAGAAGGATTCCCTGCAGGGCGCGCTTACGACATTGAACACGGAGCTGTCACAGGTGAGCAACAATCTGAGCGACCTGGAGACGAAGATCACGGATAAGGAAGCGGAGATCGAGGCGATGAATCAGGAGATCGCGCGGGTGCAGGAAGAACTGCAGACGGCGATCCAGCTCAAGGACGACCAGTATGAGGCGATGAAGCAGCAGATCAAATTCATCTACGAGAGAAGCGACTATCTGTATCTGGAACTGTTCTTTTCGGCAGGCAGTTTTTCCGATTTTCTGAATAAGAATAATTATATCGAACAGCTTTCGGCTTACGAGGAGAAGGTGCTGCAGGCTTATAAAGATGCGCAGGCGGCGATGGAGGCCAAGGAAGAGGAACTGCAGATGGCCATGGACAGGCTGGAGCAGGACAAGGCAGAGCTGTCTGATTACAAGGTGCAGGTCGTGGCGGAGCAGAGCCGTGTATCGGGTCTGGTGAGCAAGACGGCCAATTCGATCAGCGCTACGGCAAGCCAAATCTCCGAGGCGGAAGCGGCGGCGCTGGCCTATGAGCAGAAGATCAAGGAGCAGGAAGAGAATATCACAGCCCTGAAAGCGAAACTGGCAGAAGAGATCCGTATGGCACAGCTGGCCGCACAGTCAAGCTGGCGGGATATCTCGGAAGTGAGCTTTGCGGAGGGAGACCGCTATCTGCTGGCGAATCTGATCTACTGCGAGGCGGGCGGGGAACCCTATGCCGGCCAGGTGGCAGTAGGATCCGTGGTGATCAACAGAGTGCTCAGTTCGGTCTATCCGGATACGGTAACGGGTGTTATATACCAGAACAAACAGTTCTCACCGGTGGCGAGCGGAAGACTGGCGCTGGCGCTGGCAGAAGGAAGAGCCACCGGAAGCTGTTATCAGGCGGCAGACGAAGTGATGAAAGGCACCACGAATGTGGGCAACTGCGTGTATTTCAGGACACCGGTGGACGGTGTTACACCTAAATACAGGATCGGCGGACATATTTTCTATTAAAGATAAGGGGCATGACCAGGTCATGCCCCAATATAATTTTCAGTCGGTTTCTGCAGTTTGGAGAATTCGCCGCGGTAGATCAGCTGCAGCAGACGATCCAGACGCAGCAGGGCCGTGTCCAGCATGTCTTCGGAGAGGATACCGGAGCGTCTGGCCGTGACAAGCTCATCCAGATCCACAACCTTCACGAAGCCGTCAGGATAGACGATCACATCCACGAGAAGATCGGTAAAAATATAAGTATCCGTGGCCGTATCAAAGGTATGGTCGACAATGTCACAGTACCAGAAGAGCATGGAGTCATCCTCCCGGTAGAAACGGCTGATCTTAAACCCTTCCGACAGGTAATAGCAGGAACAGCCGTGATGCAGATCTTTGCGGGGCTTGAGGGTGTGCCAGCCGGTCACGATCATCTGATCATCCCGGTACAGGATGACATCGTCTTTGAGCAGCACACATTCGTCGGGTATCAGTCTTTTGCGGTATAAGATCGGATCTGCCATAAATCCTCCTTTGGGTGTTGATGATCTGCGGTATGTTTTTAAAGATATTTTGACATGGACGACAGGTAAAAGTCAATGCAAATCGCGTCATTTGTCAGTGAAACTTTTGCGGGTGCCGGACAGGGTGTGGGGTGTTAACGAATGGCTTGTTTTTGACAGATTTTTCACAATTATACTGGACATAAACCGGTGAAATGAGTATAATTTGATAAGTGGGTACTAAAGACCACATTATAATTGCATGCATGCCGGGCAGGCACAGGC
>VSOD01000082.1 GCA_009774655.1 Lachnospiraceae bacterium | reverse complement strand
GATTGCCGTCAAAGATCACCACATCCGCGTCCTTACCTGCTGCCAGGCTGCCCACACGACTGTCCACGCCGCAGATTTTGGCGGCATTGATCGTGATGGCCCGCAGGCCTTCCTCCGGCGGCATCCCTTCCTTCACCGCCAGCCCTGCACAGATCGGCAAAAACTGGATCATGGACACCGGATGATCCGTGGTTATGGCTGTCAGAATGCCATGCCTGCTCAGAATACCGGCCGTCTTAAATGCCATGTTCTTGACCTCGATCTTGTTGCGGCTGGCCATATCCGGACCCACGATCGCCGGAAAGCCCGCCTCACGCAGCTCCTCCACGATCAGGTGACCCTCACTGCAGTGGTCCAGCGTCATGCCAAGGCCAAACTCTCCGGCAATGCGCACCGCCGTCAGAATATCGTCCGCCCTGTGGGCATGTGCCTTTAAGGGAATCTCTCCTGTAAGCACCGGCAGCCAGCACTCGTAACGGAAATCGGGAGACATATCCGGCTCTTTCTGTTTCCTCTGCTGATACGTTCTGGCCTTAAACAGCTCCTCGCGCAGTATCCCCGCAATCGCCATGCGGGTTGCGGGCGATGTATTCTGCCCGGCATAATTTACCTTGGGATTCTCCCCGAAGGCAACTTTCATTGCCGCCGGCGCCTTGACGATCATATCATCAATACATCTGCCGTGGGTTTTCACGAAGGCAAACTGTCCGCCCACCACATTAGCGCTGCCCGGCCCGATCATGGCCGACGTTATGCCTGCTTTGATGGCGTCGTTGAAGGCGGCGTCCATCGGATTGATGGCATCTACAGCCCGCAGCCAGGGGGTGACCGGGTTCACATTTTCATTGCAGTCGTCCCCCTCCATCCCTTTCTTTTCCTCCGTGATCCCCATATGACAATGCGCCTCAATGATCCCCGGCATCACCAGATTTCCTCGGGCGTCGATCACCTGTACCCGCTTCCTGTCACGCAAAAGCGCCGGATCACAGTTCTCCATCCTGCCCACCGCCGCTATCTTACCGTCCTTGATCTGCAAAAAACCGTCCTCGTAAAGCCTTCCCTCCATTGTCTTGATATTCCCGTGTATGATGATCAACATAACCCCAATCCGCCTCTTTCCTTCCTGTCCTTATTCCTGTTGTTAACAGATCGCCTTTTACCAGTATTAGTGCCCGGTCTGTCTCTTCCCTGCTTCTTTGTCCACCACACCGCAAAGAGAACAGGGAATGCACATCCCCGCGCATTCCCTCACAGCCCTCCTAATTCAGCTGGCCCATCGGATTTACCGGTTCCCCGTCCTTCGTCAGCTTGAAATATACATTCGTGCCTTCCACGCTGTAATATTTGGTAGGTGCGGCCACGGTTCCGATCCCGTCCCCCACGGATACATAGCTTCCCTCGGATACCGTGATATTCTCCAGCTGTCCATAAGTCAGCTCATAACCGTTGCCAAGATCCATCACCACCGTATTGCCGATCGCAGGATCATAGCTTACGGATACCACGCGTCCGTCCGCCGCCGCGGTGATGCTGTCTCCCTTGTTGGCCGCAATGACAATGGCCGGATTATATTTATACTGCTGCAGCGTCGGGAAATAGACGGTCTTGTCCATACTGTAGTTGACCAGCACATCTCCCACGATCGGCCACACCAGCCCGTCCTCTTCCTTAAAATCCAGTGTGGGCTGTACTGTCGTGGAAATCGCCTCCGCGGTCTCCGGCGCTTCATTCTTCTGCGCCGTGTCTACCGACTCGTCAAACATCCCTGCATCAGCTTCTTCCTCTTCTTTTTTCTTGCTCTTGTCCTGTTTTTTACTGGTTTCTTCGATTATGGGTTCCGCGGTCTTTGCCTCACTGCTCTTTATTTCCTTCTCGATCTCCTTCGACGTCTGCGCAGTTTCCTCATTCTCCTCGCTTACCGCTTTTGCATCCTTCTTGTCCTGGCTGTCAGTCTTCTTGTCTTCTTTGCTGTCTTTGGCTGCGATCCCTTCCGGCGACAGTTTGCCCTCCGTATTCTCTACATGGAGGGAATTCGCCTCCTGAAAGCTGGGGTCGTAATCCAGATCATCCGTGCCCACTTCCGCAAACAGCGTATCCAGTTCCTCTCCGGTCATCATATTCTCGGCGGTCATATTATCGCTCTTCTCGATGGCCTCGAAATCCACCACATAATCTTCCTTCTCCGCATTGTTATTTCGCTTTACAAAAACACCGGTGACCGTCAGTGCCGTCAATACCAGCACAGATGATGCCAACATAATGGCACGCTCTTTCCTAACACTGTTTCTATTTCTCCTTACCATGAAACCTTGCCTCCTGTTTTCATTTTTACTTCCAAACTTACCTTTCTGATTTGTGAATGATCCAGGCCAGCTTCTGGAAATACCCCAAAAACGCCTCTCACAATATGCAAGTACATGGTGTTAGTCTTACCCATTTTTGACAGGTTATTCAAATTTTGCTAATTCTGTCCTGAAAAAAAATTCTGCCAGAATCTGATCATACGTCTCTCCGTTCAATGCCATACAATTGGCGCCATACTGGCTCATACCAAAGCCATGTCCCACCCCGGTTACCCGGAAGATCACCTGTGTCTTCTCCTGTTCCATCTCAAAAGATGCCGACGGCAGGTCAAACAGATAGCGGAACTCTTCCCCGTCAATCTCCTGTGTTTCTTTATTTTCCGCAGAAAACGACACTTTTGTCACATATCCTGCGCTGTCATAGGACACCGCCGCCCCTTCCAGGATCTCCTGCTGTGAAAAATTTCCCGTAAGTCTGGCCTGCAGCGTCCGTACATAATTCGTTCTGGAAACCTTCACGATACTGCTGTAATCCCGGGCCGCCTTATCCTGCACACAGGAGATGCCCGTCAGATAAGGCCGTGTATCCGTATCCCATACCTCGGCGGCGTCTCTTGTCTGTCCGTTGCTCAGCTTAAAATAAGAAGCCTGTATCGGTTCCCCCTCACAGCACAGATACAGGCCGGCCGTCTCCTCCACCGCCTGCCGCCAGGGCAGATACGCCTCCGAGCCCGTATCCGTCTCGTACCACCGTTCCATGCCCCCGCCCGAGATCTGCAGGCTCTTCGTATCCTCTTCCCTGAGGGCCTCCACGACCTCCGTCCGCAGAAGCACCGCCTGTGCCTTCAGCGCTTCCTTCTCATACTCCTGCGGCATAACGGCGCTCAGCTTATAGACCAGATACTCTTCCAGCGGAAGCGCCCAGACACCCCAGTCATATTTCACCAGGATCTCATACCCCGCCGCCTCCTGCGCCTGCGGCATGCCTTCTCTCTGCCGCAGCTTCTCTGTCTCCTCCCCCACATGCCCCCACAGACTTGCACACACATAGGGCAGCAAAAAAACAAACAAAAGAAAGCCGCCCGCATCTCTTTTGCTTGTTTTCTTTAAGACGATTCTATGATACTTCACATGAAACACCCCACATCATCACAGTACATACTCCTGGTTACTGCCTTTGTTTTCCATGTACTATTCGTATGTGGACAATTCTTTTTTTATACCGTTATCTTACCAGATCCAGATGCTGTACGGTAGAGACATTCCCGTTTTCATACAGAAAGATGCCCGTACTTCTGATCATGGCATTATGACTGTTATCCTTCTCAGAATTCAGCGCAAACTGGGTCGATGTCCTGCCAAGCCCTATGGCGCCCACACCCAGCTCTGACAGATGGTAGAGCTTGTCATTGCCATCCTCGTCCTTCGTCCAGATCAAGAGCTTCTCCCATACCGCATCCGCCTCGTCAATCCAGCCGTTGCCGTCGGAATCATATTTTGCCAGATCGGCAAACCCGTTGCCGGACTTCGTTCCGAAAAGCTCCCCGCCGTCATTGATCACGCCGTCGCCGTTCAGGTCGAGCGCCAGAAAACCGCTGCCCGATTTCAGGGAAGAAATCTCCTCTTCTTTGCCGTCCTGATCCAGATCGAAGAAAAACTTCTGATCCGACACCTGTGCAATATTTGTATCCAGATTGATCACCAGCGGATCACAATAGCTCACAAATCCGGTCTCATACGTTTCCTTATAATATTCTTCAAAGCTGCGGCTCATGGAAAATTCCAGCTGAAAAGAAAGCTCCCTGCCGTCCGCCGTCTTTACCATGCCCTGTGTGGCAAACGCAGTATGCTCCTCTTCCCTGTGATAATACTCATTTGTGATCGTATTTACCTGATAGACCGGCTGCTGGCTGTTCATTCCAAAACTGCCCGGCATCCCCGGCAGATCTTCTTCCCGCATGTTCTCCCCGCGAAACCGGAAAAACAAATCCAGCAGGAAGCGCACACACTGCTGCCGGATGGTCATGACCGGATCCTGCTGCCTTGTGGCGCCGGATACCCGCCCTGCATTGGACAAATTCTGAAAATGTGTGGTTATATCTTCTAAATTCGCGTTGTTCTTACCATTCTCTTCTGTCTGTCCCGTGTTCTCACCGGTACTGTCCAGGCTGCCGAAGAAACCGCCCAGATTGCCCGGATCCCTGTTCAAATTCCCTGTACGACGCACCATAGAGCCCCTCGCAGACCTGACCGTCACAGAAGAATACTTTCTGGTGGATTCCATAGCTACTACACCGGAATCGATTCTCACACTTACCTCCTTTTGCCCAGACCCCATCTATGCCCGTCTGTGCCACCGACTGCATCATCCGTGATGCATGGCAATAGAAAAGACGGCATCCCCCAAAGAAAATCCTTTTCCCTCAAAAAATACCGTCCATGGTCTATACATTATTCAGATTCAAGAAACAACCGTCTGGCCAGGATCAGCCGTCCCTTGTATCTACTATATCGGATGCACTGCCCGGGTAGTTTAGTGTTAACGGCATAAATCCGCAAATAACGCGTTTTACTGCTCTACTCTGTTATAATTGATCAGGCATCCTTTCAAAATGATCTGCCGCTCCTCATCTGTCAGCTCTCCGAGTTTCAATGTAAACTCCGTCAGCCTGTTCTCCTCCACAGAGACTTTGTATGCCCTGATCACATCCGCTTTCTCCTCCACGGCCCTGCGGATATCCGGGAAGAACAGGTAATCGAGGTTGTGGAATGGCAATTCTCCCTCTTCGATCAGGAAAGGCAGCATGCCCCAGTTGATCAGGTTCGAGCGGTAACGCTTGGTCGCATACTCATTGGCAATATTGGCCCAGCCGCCAAGTACCTTCTGACAGCTTGCCGCCTGCTCTCTGGCAGAACCGTCTCCGGGCTTCACCGCAAAGATCGTTGAGCCGAATCCTGTATTCTCATGGGATGCATCCGCAAATGTCTCCCTGATCACATTCATCACCGGCTTCACATCCGGATGTGCCTGACAGGGATGCTCTCCCTGCATTCTGGCCTTCTCCGCCTTCTGGATGTCCTTCGCCCTGCCCACATACTCCGGATCCTTTCTGGAAAGCGTAAATTCTGCCAGTCCCAGCGGATTGGAGCGGTAGGAGGAAGTCTCGCCGGAAGGGATCAATTCGTCTGTCGTCGTCACCGGATCATGAATCTCGGATACGACACGCAGCACCAGATTCTCCGGAAGCGCCCCCATAGCCGGCCAGTCCTTGATATTGGGGCCAAACTGGATCTCCACGGTTTCATCTGCCACGCCCCTGGAATCAAAGACGCGGTTCTTATAAATATTGGAATCGAAATGATACTTATATCTGCCGATCTCACCGTCGAATTCCGTCGCCGGCGTGAGCATACCCTTGTTGGCCGCTGTCGCCGCAATCGAGCGGGCATCCATCAGCGCCACGGAAGAAATCTGGCCGTTCTGCAGCTTGGAGCCCTCCCTGTTCGGGAAATTTCTCGTAGAATGCCGGATACTGAACGCATTGTTCGCCGGCGTATCGCCCGCGCCGAAGCAGGGACCGCAGAACGCCGTCTTCAGCACCGCGCCCGTCTCCAGGATCGCCGCCGCGCAGCCATTCCGGATCAACTCCATATAGACAGGCATGGACGCCGGGTACACGCTTAAAGTAAAGCCGTCGGCGCCGATGTAAGAGCCCCGCAGAATGTCGGCTGCCGCGCAGATATTCTCGAAGCCGCCGCCCGCACAGCCTGCGATGATCCCCTGATCCACCAGGAATCTGCCGTTGACGATCTTATCCTGCAGAGAATAAGGCACCGCCCCGTCCAGGCTTACCTTCGCCCGCTCCTCCACATCGTGCAGAATATCCTGCAGGTTCTCATTCACTTCACTGATCGTATACGTATTACTGGGATGGAAAGGCATGGCGATCATCGGTCTGATCTTCGACAGATCCACCATGATCATGCCGTCGTAGTACGCCACCTCTCCCGGATTCAACTCTTTATATTCTTCCACTCTGCCGTGAATCTCATAAAACTCCCTGATCTGTTCATCGGTCCGCCAGATCGAGGAAAGACAGGTCGTCTCCGTAGTCATCACATCGACGCCGATCCGGAAATCAGCGCTCAGAGAAGACACGCCAGGCCCCACGAATTCCATCACCTTATTCTTCACATATCCGTTACCGAACACCGCGCCGATGATCGCCAGCGCCACGTCCTGCGGGCCGACCCCTTTCACCGGTTCTCCCGTCAGGTACACCCCTACAATGCCCGGCATATTGATGTCGTAAGTCTGCGACAACAGCTGCTTGACCAGCTCCGGACCACCTTCGCCCATGGCCATTGTTCCCAGCGCCCCGTAACGGGTATGGGAATCGGAACCAAGGATCATCCGGCCGCCGCCGGCCATCATCTCTCTGGCATACTGGTGAATGACTGCCTGATGCGGCGGTACATAGACACCGCCGTACTTCTTGGCACAGGTCAGACCGAACATGTGATCGTCTTCATTGATCGTACCGCCTACCGCGCACAGCGAATTGTGGCAGTTGGTCAGCACATAGGGAATGGGAAATCTGGTCAGTCCCGATGCCCGCGCCGTCTGTATGATACCCACGAAAGTGATATCGTGAGAAGTCAGTTTATCAAATTTGATCTTAAGCCTGTCCATGTTTCCGGAAGTATTATGCGCCTTAAGAATACTGTAAGCCATCGTATTCCTGGCCGCTTCCTCCCTGGATACTTCCCGTCCTGTCTTACTCTTAATCTCGGCCGCCGCCTCTGCGCCCTGTGCAACGATCTCCGTTCCGTGAACCAGATACGCGCCGCCTTCCAACAATTTAACCATGATCGAACTCCTCTCTTTGTATCCTCAATAAACCGGTTTCTGAATGCGTGCAGCTGACAGCCTTTTAAACACGCCCCGGCACAGTTCCATGTCCTATTATATAGAATCTGCCTTTGCCATGCAAGACAGGACTTGAATTTTAAAAAAAGCCCTGCATTGCCATTCCGGCTCATGTCCTATATAATTATGATAAACGAAATTTGTCATGTCGTTTACTATAACTATAGTATAAAGGCAGACAGTTTCCTGATCAATGCTGTTACTGCGTGAAAATATTTTGATAAAAAGGGGAACACAATATGACTGACATTTATTTCAGAACAGACGGAAACAGCGAGATCGCCACAGGGCACCTGATGCGTTGTCTTGCCATCGCCCGCGCCTGCGCGCGCATGGGCGCTGCCGTTGCCTTTATCGTTTCCGATGAAGAAAGTCTCTCCCTGCTGCGTGAGCGCTTCGCCGTCCCGCAGGAGTTCCAGGTCTGCAGCCTGCACACGGATTTCAAAAACCCGGAGCAGGAGATTCCTGCGCTGTTGTCCTGTCCGCTCCTCTGCAGCGCAGACAACGCTGTGGGCGCGCCGGAAAACGTTCTTCGCCGTAACACCGTCGATGCAGACGCGCCTGCTGTTCCTGATGTTTTTCACGTCAGGCCGTGGCTTTTCATCGACTCCTATTATGCCACTCCCGCATATTTTCAGGCGCTGCGCAGCTGTTTCCGCGTGGCATATCTGGATGACCTCCGCAGCATCGACTGTGCCGTGGATCTGTTGATCAACTACGACACGGAGGAACCCTGCGCCTGTTACGACCACGCCGCCCGCAGACTGCTCGGCCCCCGCTGCACGCCTCTGCGCCGGCAGTTTGACAACGTATGCTATGAAGTCCGTCCGACGGCTGGAGATGTCCTGTTATCCACCGGCGGCACCGACCCTTATCGGATCGCCGAAACGCTGCTCACGATCCTCTATCCTGAATACGGTCCTGCGGATTGCGGCTCCGCCGCCGGCTCTTTATCCCTTCTGCGGGAACGCTTCTACGCCATGCAGCCTGCCCGTTTCAAAAGCGAAAGCCTGCCATTGCTGCGCTCCCTGCACTACCATGTACTGACCAGCCGGTCGAATACGCGCTACGAAACCCTGCAGGCACTTGCACAAGTCTGTCCGTCCGTCCATATCCATACCGATGTGAAAGAAGTCGCGGCCCTGATGGCCTCCTGCGACCTGGCTGTCTCTGCCGGCGGCACGACCCTGTGCGAGCTCTGCGCAGTGGGCGTTCCCTCCGTCAGCTATCTTATGGCCGAAAACCAGCGCACCGTGGTGGAATCCTACGAAAAGAAGCAGCTGATCCCCTGCGCCGGCGACATCCGCTCCACAGATCGTTCAGAAATCCCGGCGGATTCTGTCTCCTGCTGCGTCCACAACAGCGCTGCCAACGTCTCTGCCCATCCGGACCGTGAAAATGCCGTCCTGCCGGATCTCCATACGATCGGGCGCATCCTCGGCTTTCTGGCCGACATGACGCAAAACGCCGCGGCCCGCGCCGCCGTCTCTGCCGCCATGAGGAACTTTCTGGACGGATCCGGCGCCGACAGGATCGCCGCCGCGCTGATACAGTGATCAGCCTGCCTTTACCCGCTTCTTCCGATACAGCCGCCATCCGATCCCTGCGATCGTCGCCGCCGACACCAGATTCGCCGCAATGAAGAGCGGCAGCCGCCCATACCGCACATAAACCCTGTGCTCCATGCCGTCCCCGATGGTCCGGATCCGTATCCTTGCCCCACCGCCGCGCTCGGTCTCAAGACGTTCTCCGTTTTCATCGCTGGCACTGTATCCGAGATATCCCTGTATCGGCAGCTCGATAAAACAGCCTTCCCTGACCGCAGTGTAGGAGACCGCCGCCTTTGTTCCCTTTTTCTCAAAACTATGAACCGTTACGCTGTGCATGTCGGAAGTGACTACATTGGAAACCATCCGCTCATCGGACGCCCCCTCAATCCGCCACTCATGGGGATAGAACAGGCCGATATTGGCCGCCAGCTTACTCTCATGCCCCTTGGAAGCCACCGCCTCCGCATTTTTGTAAGGCATATGGTTATTGTCCATGGGCACGGACACGATCACCAGCAGATTCAGACCAACAAGCAGCGTAAACACAAGATTCCGGTAAGGCGCCAGAATCTGCGACTCAGCCAGACCGATCGCCCCCACAAACAGAAAGCAGGCAGAAGCCGGCCCCAGAAAACGCCATGGAAACTGGATCATCGTCACGATATTCTCAAACAACTCATTGTCCAGCAATGCCAGACTCGGAAAATATCCCGTTGTCATGTAGGCGAGCACACATCCCGTCACAAACAGATACAGCAGATAGCCGTCCTGGCCTGTCCGTTCCCGCTGCCGCTCACACAGAAATCTCAGCAACCCGATTCCCACACAGCCAAGCAGTGCCAGTCCCAGCGAAAAATATTGCTTGTTGTAGAGACTGATGCTCTGCGTAAAATTGGACGGATTGACCGACTGTTCGAAATAACCGCTCCACCGCAGCACTTCCGTGCTCAGCTCTTCCCCAAAATAATAATACAGAAAAGGCACAAGATACCACAGATTCAACAGCAGTGTCATACCGGCCGCTCTGCCGATCTCTTTGTATCTTTTTTCTTGAAAAATACGCACACAAAAACACAGAGCCGTGATCACACAGAAAACCGCCACAAAAGCCGCGCTTAAAATATGGCTCTGCAGTACGCCGCTAAAACCGATCACCAGGTAGTACCATCGTCTTCTCTCGCCCAGTATCACATGATACAGACCCGCAATGATAAGCGGCCAGAAGATCAGCGCCAGCGTCTCCCCCAGATCTCCTCTGGAGAAAATATTGGTAAACCGGTAAGGCATAAGCGTATACAGCACCACCGCCAAAATCACGCTCCTGCGTGATCTGCACATGGACTTAACCGCTGTATAGGCACACACTGCCGAGGCCAGATTGGCCAGAAAGATCAGCATCTTATAGGAAAGTCCCAGCGAGACGCGGCATATGCGCAAAAACGCCCCTATATAAAGAAACAGATAGGGATACATGGTATTCAGGTAGCCATTGCCTTTCAGGCCGTCCGGCTGAATGTTGACCGGAATCTGCCCGTCCAGGATACCGTCCTTCAATCCCTCCAGACGGGCCAGGTGGTAGCAGAGATCATCCCCGTTATAGAGATAAGTCTGCATCATGGGCGTCGTTGCCAGAAGCGCCACGCCCAGAATGACACCCCAGTCCACGATCTGCTCTCTGGAAAACCGCGCACTGCCTCCCTGCAGATACCACCACAGAAGCAGGCTGCATGAAAGAAACAGGAGCATGAAAAAATAACTGTCTGAATAAAACAGCGTATAGGGCCTGATCTCCAGCTCCTGAACCGTCAGTTCCCCTTTGCCGCTGTAATTGACACGCAGCTGCAGCTGTTTCATGTCCTTTGGCAATGTGAAATCGACCGTCATCTCTGTCTCAGAGGGATCGATGGACCAGCCGGCCATTTTCTTCCCCTGCTCCCACAGCTCCAGAACCGAATCCTCTGCCTCTGCCCTGTAACGCAGCGTAGCTGTATAGCTGCCTTTATTCATCACATACTGCGGCGTATTCGCCACCGCCCCGTTTCTCGAAACAGCCTCTCTGATGACAAGCCCATACTCCGAATCGATCAGCCCCACCGAGTGCAGCAGCTCAGAGCCCGTATAGGCCAGCGGTCTGTGCCCCTCGTCTCCAAGCCAGATCAGCAGTGTTATAAAGCACACGAACACAATATAGATGATTTTACTTTTCATGGACATCTCTTCTGTCTGCATAGCCGCCTCTCCATAACTCCCGTTCTACGGGCCAAAACGCTTCCTGAACTTACGATAGCCCCATAACAGTTTGTAATATATCATAAATTTGAGGGTAGATGCCATCTGCATCCGCACCAGCTTCTTCTCCTCCGCTCCGATGCGCTCCCGGTAGTACCTGTTTTCCTGGAAATCCGGAAAAGCCGCACGCATCTCCTGCCCCAGCTTCTTGACAAATCCGTACCGCACCGGCCGCACACCCTGCATATACGTGAAAAGCGTATTCACATAGAAAAGTGTGGCAAAACTGAATTCCAGTTCCGGCCGGTACTTCTCCAGATACCCGTATTGTACGGCTTCCCGCAGCATAATGCGCCCGGCTTCCATGCGGTCCTCACATCTGCGCGCCGTGATCGTATGCACCGTGGACGTATCGTGCTGATAATAGTAATACAACGGTTCTTCGATATACTCAAAATGACGGGCCCGCAGCATCCAGGAATTGGCCAGCGCATTATCCTCATAAAAAATCCCGGTCGGGAAGCGGCTCGGATGGTCGATCACGATCTCCCTGCGGTACACCTTCACCACCAGACTGCCGCCGTCCAGGATCAGGGAACGATATTTCTCTTCATTCAGTACCCCGGTCTGCTCCGGCCTGTTGTTGTGCACCACCTGCCCGACCTTCATGCTGTGTTCTCCGGTCATGTGATAATCACAGCCCACCATATCGGCCCCGGTCTCCTCACCCTTTCTGATCAGGCGTTCATAGAAATCCGGTGTGATCCAGTCATCGCTGTCGATAAATCCGATCCACTCTCCCTGCGCCGCCGCCATACCGATATTCTTGGCCCCGCCCTGCTTCTGGTTTACATCCGAGTGAATGGCGCAAAACTTCTCTGGATAACGCTTCTGGTAATCCTGCAGGATCTTCCAGGAATCGTCGGTAGAGCAGTCGTCCACCGCAATGATCTCGTAATCCCCTATCGTCTGCGCCACAAGGGAATTCAGACAGTATTCTAATTTTCCTTCAGCCGCCATATTATAGACCGGCACAATGATTGACAGTTTCATCTGTATCCATCCCCGCTGTTGCTGTGTGCTGTTATTACCATGCACTCTACCTGAGAGGCAGATCTGCATAACCTATGACAGATTATTTTTTCTCATAATACAGGGCAATTTTCGTCACCGCCTCGATCACGCTCTCCACATCCGCATCCGTCATGGCGTAATACAAGGGCAGTGACAGCATCTCTTCGTACAATTTTTCAGCGTTCGGACACAGACCCTTTTTATAACCCAGTTTCTCATAATACGGGAAATAGTAGGTCGGAATGTAGTGCACGTTGCAGCATACATTCTCCGCCGCCAGCGCTTCAAAGAACTGTTTCCTGTCGATGGTCAGCCTCTCCGGCACGATGCGCAGGATATAGAGATGCCTTGTGGTATCCGATTCCGGAATTTCCCTCTGTACAAAAAGCATCGGCAGCCTGTCAAAGGCTTCGTTATATTTGGCTACGATCTCTTTTCTCCTCTGTTTGAAAAGAGGCAGCTTGTCCAGCTGGCTGATGAGCAGCGCAGCCTGTATATCCGTCATACGATAATTATAGCCCAGCTCCACCTGCTCATAATACCAGGCGCCGTCTGCTTCATGCTCCATCTGCGCTTCTTCCCTCGTGATCCCGTGAGCGCGGTATAAGAGCAGCTTCTTATATAAAGTCTCATCATTGGTCAGCACCGCACCGCCCTCACCGCCGGTAACAGTCTTCACCGGATGGAAACTGAACGTCGTCATGTCGGAAATGGAACCGTTGGCTCTGCTCTTATAGGTGGTCCCGATCACATGGGCGCCGTCCTCGATAAACACAAGTCCTCTCTAT
>VSOD01000081.1 GCA_009774655.1 Lachnospiraceae bacterium | reverse complement strand
GGTAAGGCGCTTGCGGGTTACGGCGCCTTTATCCGGCAGCTTCTTTTACAGAGGCCGGATGTGGTGCATATCCATTCCTCCTTCGGCCCCAGCTTTTACCGGAAGATGCCTTTTATCTATCTGAGCTGCCTGTTCCGTGTCCCGGTGGTCAATCACATCCATGGGGCGGAGTTTGACGATTTCTATACGCAGGCGTCCGGCAGTAAGCGAAAGCTGGTGGGCACGGTCTACCGGCAATGCGACAGACTGCTTGTCCTGTCGGAGGAGTGGAAGAAACAGATGGCCTGTATCGTGCCGGCAGAGAGGATCACGGTGCTGGAGAACTACTGTCTGATCCCTGAGGTTCCTTTTGACAGGGGAAGAGACGGCAGGCAGGTTCTTTTTGTGGGAGAGCTGGGACGAAGGAAAGGATGCTACGACATGCCGGCGATCTGGGAGCGGGTGACGGCGAAGGTGCCCTCGGCGCGGCTTGTGATGGCGGGCGACGGCGAGATGGAGCCGGTGCGGCAGGGGTTTGCGCGCAGCGGGCTTTTGGAACATGTAACCTTTCCAGGCTGGGTGAGAGGGCAGGAGAAGGCGCGTCTGTTTGCGGAGAGCGCGGTGTTCCTTTTTCCCACTTACAATGAGGGTATGCCGATGGTGGTGCTGGAGGCGATGAGTTACGGGCTGGGGATTGTGACGACGACAGTTGGCGGTATCCCCGGGCTGATCCAGGACGGCACAAGCGGCAGACTCTGCCGGCCCGGTGACGTGGAGGGGATGGCAGAGGCGGTGATCCGGCTTCTGGAGGAGGACGCCGTCAGAGAAGCATCCGGCGGGACGGCAAGGAAGAACGCGGTGCAGCATTACAGTCTGGAACGGCATCTGGAGAAACTGGGCAGAGTCTATGAGTCTGTTGCGCGAAAAGGCCGCAGGGCATAACTTTTAGAAAGACAGCCGGCAGCGCTGCAGTCTGTAAAGACAGGGCAGCGGGAAGGCATGAGGGATAGAAGATGGATCGGGTGGGACATGTGTTAAAGAGCGCAGCAAAGATATTATATTGGAAATGCCGTTACGGCAGCAGGTTTCAGGCGGCGCCGGTGCAGGGATTTGACCGGCTGTATCTTGAGCTTGCGCCGAAGGCACAGATTTCTCTGGCGGAACGCATCCAGAACAGGGGGATGCTCTATCTGCTCTGCGGACAGGGAGGCAGGCTGCGGATCGGCGCCCATGTTTTTTTTAATACGAACTGCAGCGTGTCCTGTATGGGAGAGATACGCATAGGGGAGTATTGTAAAATAGGCAACAACGTGGTGATCGTGGATCACGACCATAATTATAAGGATCAGAGCAGTGAATTTCTGATCGGAAGCATCGTTATCGGGAACCGGGTATGGATCGGGGCTAACTGTACGATCCTGCAGGGAGCGCAGATCGGGGACGACTGCGTCATTGCGGCGGGCAGCATCGTCAAGGGCGTAGTGCCTGCGGGAAGCGTATACGCCCAGAAGCGGCAGACGACGGTGACGGACAAAAGAGCCGGTTCGGGAAAGGCAGGGGTATAGGATCAGGCATGAACAGTCAATACAGGATCAGTGTGATCGTACCTGTTTATAATAAAAAAGAGTATCTGGGAGCGTGCGTCGACAGCATTCTCGGGCAGACATACAGAAATCTGGAGCTTGTGCTGGTGGACGACGCTTCCACGGACGGCAGCGGGGCGCTGTGCGACCAGTATGCCGCAAAGGATGGCAGGGTGCGGGTCATACACCGTCAAAACGGCGGGCCGACGGCTGCCTGCGTGACGGGGATGGAACAGGCGGGCGGCAGCCATTTCATGTTCATAGACAGCGACGACTATGTGGATCCCTGTATGCTGGAGGAGATGGGTAAGCATTTGACCGGCAGGACGGGTGAGATCGTGTGCTGCGACCATGTACTGGAAAAGAGGAAAAAGACGCTGCCCGTGGCATCCGGCGCAGAACCGGGCGTCTACGAGGGGGCAGAACTGGAAGCGGAGATCAAGGCGAAGCTGCTTGGCAGGGAACAGAGGCTTCTGCCCATGTCCCGCTGTATGAAACTGTGCGAGAGGTCTGTTTTTGCGGGAAATGAGAAATACTATGATATGACGGTTCGCATGGGGGACGATTTTCATCTGATTTACCCGGCGTTTCTGAACAGTACCCGGGTGGTGGTCATGGAACAGGCGTTTTATTATCACTACCGGTATGTAGGAGATTCCATTGTGCACGGCTATGATGCCGGTATGTACAGAAGTGTCGAGGCATGGAGGCGGGCCATGGAGAGGATCGTCGCCGATAAAGGCGTGAAGGACGGAGAAGAGAAGCTGCGCAGGGAATACTGCTATATGCTGATGCTGGTGATGAAGAATGAGCTGAGAAATCCCGGCCGGGATTACGGCACACGCATCCGGCAGATCTTCCGGGACGGAGCGGTTAGAGCATGTATTATGAATACGCCTCTGTCCGTACAGGAGCGCTCCAACCAGCTGATGTATCTGGGGATGCGGTATCCGGACAGGCTGTTTCTGTGGCTGCTGCGGATGGTCTTAAGGCTGCACGACAGAGGCTGAGCGGACTAAGGAAGCATACAGAACAGAAAACAGCGAATAGAAACAGAAAATACAGAGCGGAAAATGAAACAGAGAAAAGAGGACAATAGATGGATAACAGACTGGTCATGTATCTGCACGGCGGGAGCGGCAACCATGGCTGCGAGGCGATCGTCAACAGCACCTGTCATATGATCGAGGAGATTCCGAAGCTGCTTGTGACAAACAGCGAGGCGGAAGACAGGAAGTACTCTCTTGCGCCATTGTGCGATATCCTGCAGGAGCGGAAGATCAGGGAACACTTTTTTGCCCATGTATGGTATTATGCGTGGCGGGCGATGTTTCATGATCCGGAATCCTTCATGCGCTACCGTTTCCGGCAGGTGCTTGGCAGGAAGCGGGCGCCGCTGTATGTGTCCGTGGGCGGGGATATGTACTGTTACGAGATCTCAAAGCGGGAGGCGATCGTGGCTAACAGCACGTTCAACAGGGCAGGGGCGAAGACGGTACTCTGGGGCTGTTCCATCGAGCCGGAGCTGCTTAAGGAGCCGGAGATGGTGGAGGATATGAAGCGGTATGCGCTGATCACACCCAGAGAGTCCGTCACGGAGCAGGCCCTTTTTCAGGCCGGGGTGCGGGACAATGTGCGGCGGTATCCGGATCCGGCATTCTCCCTGCAGCCGGAGGAGGCGAAACTGCCGGAAGACTTTAAGACAGGGGCGGTGGTGGGTATCAACATCAGCCCGATGATCATCCGCTATGAGAAAGAGCCGGGGATCACGATTGCCAACTACAGGAAGCTGATCGATCATATTCTGCAGACCACAAACAACAGCGTGGCGCTGATCCCGCATGTGATGTGGAACAACAATGACGACCGGCTGACACTGGCGGAACTGTACCGGGGCTACGAGTGTGACGCGCGGGTCTTTCTGTTCCCGGATCTGCCCTGCCGGCAGGTCAAAGATGTGATCGCCAGGTGCAGAGTCTTTATCGGGGCCAGGACCCATGCCACCATCGCCGCCTACTCCAGCTGTGTACCGACGCTGGTGGTAGGATATTCGGTGAAAGCGCGGGGGATCGCGAGAGATATTTTCGGCACCGAAGACCGGTATGTGCTGCCGGTGCAGTCGCTGCAGACTTCGGACGCCCTGATCGACGCCTTCCAGTGGCTGATGCGGGAAGAAGACGCGATCCGGGCGAGACTGCATGAGGTAATGCCCCAGTACTGCGCGCAGGCGGCCAGAGCAGGAGATGAGATTCGCAGATTATGGAAACAGGTAACGACATGAGAGGCGATTTGATCAGTGTCATTGTACCGGTGTACAATGGAGAGGCATATATCGAAAGATGCATCCGGAGCGTGCTGTATCAGGAATACAGGACATGGGAGCTTTTGCTTGTGGACGGCGCTTCCACGGACGGCACGCTTAAGCGCTGCCATGCATGGCAGAAAAAAGACGAGCGGATACGGGTGATCTCGCTGCCTGAGAATCAGGGCGTCTCCGTGGGGCGCAATGCAGGCATACGCAGGGCCAGAGGAGAGTATCTCTTTTTTCTGGATGCGGACGACTGGCTTATGCCGGACTGTCTGGGACGGCTTTATGAGGAGATCGGGCAGCCGGAGACCGATATAGCGGGCTGCGCTTTTGCAAGGTGCACGGCGGCGGACTGGGAAGAATTGGAAAAGAAGGTGCGGCAGGGTGGATGGGCTGACGGGGGCAGGTGTGCCGCCGGCTCTGTCAGCATTGCGGGACAGGACTTTCTGCAGGAAGGGATCTTAAAGCAGGATACCAGATGCTGGAGCAAGCTGTATCGCAGGCAGGTATTGGCAGGCAGTTTCTTTCGGGAAGACTATACGGTGGGAGAGGATATGCTCTTCCTCCGGGAAGTGGCCGCGAAGGCGCGGAAGATCAGCTGCAGCCAATACCAGGGGTATTGCTATTATCATAACCCTGCCGGCACCATGCTCCGGCCTTTCCGGGAATCGGATATGGATCAGATCCGCTGCTGGCAGGAAGTGCTGTCGGATCTGCAGAGAGGGAATGCGGCAGCGGTAACGGCGGAGAAGGATGCGCGGGCCATGGCGGACTGTGCGTCGATCCTGCTGGTGTCATGTATGCTGGTGGCCGGGAAGCTGGCAGTGCTTCCGCGGACACGGCGCAGACAGTACGCAGCGCAGCGCAGGCAGTGCAGCCGGGTGCTGGAGGAGACGCTGCGGATCCCGGGCGCACGCGCAGGACTGAACCGGGGCTACCGCCTCAAGGTGGGACTGTACCGCAGGGCGCCGGGGCTGTATCTGTTCTTATATCATATGCTGAAAAGCAGGTAAGAAAAAGGAGCGCAGGCCGATAAAATGGGCAGAGTCAGACAGGCCGGGAAGAATATCTTCTTCGGTTATATCAGCAATTTCATAATCCTGTGTATGGGGTTTTTGCAGAGAACGGTCTTTATCGGGGTGCTGGGCGAAACCCTGCTGGGGGTAAACGGCCTGTATACGGATATTCTCAGTATGCTCTCCCTGGCGGAACTGGGCATTGGCAGCGCCATGAACTACAGCCTGTACAAGCCGGTGGCAAACGGGGATCAGGAGAAGATCAAATCCTATATGGGGCTTTACCGGAAGGCTTATCTGGCCATCGCGGGCGTGATTACGGTGATCGGCCTTGCATTGTCGCCCTTTTTGCCTTATCTGATCAAGGACAGCGGGGGCATCGCGGTCAGGGAGCTGACGATTTATTATCTGATCTTTTTGTTCAATACGGTCAGCACTTATTTTGTGGCCTATAAATACAGCCTGTCCAATGCGCAGCAGCGCAACTATATTCAGACCAATATTGCGACGGTCACGAAGATCGTCACGGTCTTTGTACAGATCATCGTGCTGCTTTTGACAAAGAACTTCCTGCTGTACCTGCTGATGCAGGCCGCGGTGGAGCTTTTGCAGAAGATCTTTGTCAGCATTTACTTCAACAGGCTCTATCCGTATCTGCGGGACAGGCATGTGCAGAAACTGGAGAAGGAAGAGACCGCGGTGGTGGTCACCAAGACAAAAGCGCTGATGTTCCACAAGATCGGCGACGTGGCCAGGCTGTCCACGGACAGCATTATCATCACCTATTTCATGAATGTGCGCTGGGTGGGCGTTGTGGGAAACTACGCGATGATCATCACCTATGCCGCGAATTTTATCAGCGTGATCTTCAACTCCGTGATCTCCGGTTTCGGCAATCTGGTGGCTACGGAGTCACGGGAGAAGCAGTATGCCATGTTTAAGATCTACCGCTTCTTCGCCTGCTGGCTGTACGGCTTCGCAGCGGTGGGATTTTGGCTGCTGTTAACGCCTCTTGTCACGGGGCTGTGGCTGAACGACAGCTGGGCGTTGAGTCAGACGGTGCTGACGCTGATCCTGATCGATCTGTATTTTAAGGGCGGCAGGGTCGTTCTGGTCAATTTCAAGATTGCGGCGGGGGTCTTCGAGCAGGACAAGTATCTGTCCCTGCTCCAGGGGCTGGTGAATCTGGTGTTGTCGATCGCGGGCATCCAGTATATGGGCCTGGCGGGCGTTTATGTGGGCACGGTGGTGTCCGGGGTGATGGCGAATCTGCTCCAGCCGGTGATCGTGTACCGGGACTGCTTCGGGCGAAGCGCCTGGACGTATTTTGTGGATGCGGTGAAATATATCAGCGTGATCGTGGGCGTGGCGCTTCTCATGGTACCGGTGAAGCATTTTCTTCTGGCACAGGTGAACGTGCTGACGTTCATCGGGATGGGAGCCGTGGTCACGGTGGTTTATAATATGGCGTTCTGTCTGTTTTTCAGAAGGACGGAGGAATTCGGATATCTGTGGGCTCTGGTGAAAGGAAAACTGCCGGGGCGTGGCGTAGGACGGTAGTACATGTAAGGGAAAATATGGGTAAGGAAAATGGATAAAGACAGATTGATGGAAGAAGCCTGTCAGGAACTGCTGACCTACGGGGTCTGGGACGGGGAGAAAAGGCTGAAATATCTGGTGAAGAAATATCTGCTGCGTCGAAAAGCGGCGCCGGAGGATCTGATCTTCTGGCCTACGGGACTGCTGGCGGCAGGCCTGTGGCAGTACAGACAGGAGAAGAAGGAAGAAGATGTATGCGCGGTGATCGATCTGGTGCTCTCGGCCTACTGTGAGCGCTGGTTCCAGAAAGGAAGCCGGATTCTGTGGCTGGATGACCTTCTGGCCGGGGAGACGATGCTGGCACTGTACGAGGTATATCGGAAAAACGGACCGGGACAGGGGATCCGTTCCGATAAAGAAGCGGAGCAATACCGGCAGGCGGTGGATAAGATGGCGGACTATGCGCTTCATTATCCCACCGACGAGACGGGCAGCTTTCCCTACCGGGCGGGGCAGGACAACGGGTATGTGTTCGTGGATACCATCGGGCTGGCCTGTCCGTTCCTGTACCGGTACGGTACGGTGTTTGACAGACCGGAGACGATGGAGGCGGCCGTGAAGCAGATCGTGAACTTTCTGGCCTATGGCATGGATGCAGATACCGGTCTTCCCTACCACGGTTATTCGGTGGCAGATGACTGCAAGTACGGGATCATCGGCTGGGGAAGGGCTGTAGGCTGGCTGCTGCGCGGCATGGGCTGCTGCATGACGACACAGTACGGCGCAGACAGGTTACGGGAGCCTTATGTGAAGCTGGCGGAGACGGTGGCGCCGTACCAGCGAAAGGACGGTTACTTTGCCTGGCAGCTGCAGGCGGCGGAAGGCCCGGCGGATACTTCCGCCACCGGCATGATCTGTGCGGCGATCCGGCAGGGAATCGGGCTGGGTATTCTGGACGAAGCAGTGTATGGTCAGATCGTGCAGACCGGCAGGAATGCTTTGGAGAAATCGGAAAAAAACGGCAGAGTGTACCACTGTTCCGGCGAGTGCGAAGGGTTCGGACAGTATCCGCAGCGTTATGATGCCTATCCCTGGTCGCTGGGGCCGGCGCTGATGCTGTAGGATGTATGACGGGTTAGTATTAGGAAATGAAATTTTTGATGTCGTTAACTATAACCGGGAATAAGGAAAGACGTTATGATCATCGTAAAAATTATGGGCGGACTGGGGAATCAGCTGCAGCAGTACGCCTTTTATAGAAAACTGGAGAGCCTGGGGCGGGATGTGCGTCTGGATGTGTCGTGGTTCGAGCGTCCCGGCGAGCAGGAAGCGGTTCTGGCGAAAAGAACAATGGAGCTGAACTGCTTCGAAGGGGTCAGATACCGTCCGGCTTCGGAGCAGGAGATCCGTGGTCTGCTTGGCAGATTGTGGGAGGAACCGGAGTCTGCCGTTTCCAGGATCAGGAGGAAACTTCTGCCCTCGCATAATCCCTGCTTTGTGGAGCAGGAGATGTATCATGAGGAGGTCTTTCATTTTACGGACAAGTATCTTGCAGGGTATTGGGCCTGTGAGAAATATTATGCGGATATACTTGACGGCCTGCGCCGTGAGCTGCGGTTTCCTGTATGCGCGGATGCTGCTGTCGAACGCCGGAACGGGGATATGATCGAAAAGATGGCGTCCGCAGAGTCGGTCAGCGTGCATATCCGCCGGGGTGACTATCTGGATGCGGTCAATGAAGCGATGTTCGGGGGAATCTGTACGGAAGCCTATTATGAGGCGGCGATGGCATGGATCAGGGAGCGGTATCCGAAGGCACGGTTTTTCTTTTTTTCTGATGATATTCCTTATGTGCGGGAACACTATGCAGGAGAAGACTGCGAGATCATCGACTGGAACACGGGGCAAAACAGCTTCTATGACATGATGCTGATGAGCCGCTGCCGGCACAATATCTGCGCCAACAGCACCTTCAGCTTCTGGGGCGCAAGACTGAACGCCGGGGAAGGCAAATGCATGATACGGCCTTCCATACACAAGAATACGCAGGTCTGCATACCGGAACAGATGAAACAGCTGTGGGCAGGCTGGACGCTGATCACGCCACAGGGGGCGGTAGTATGAGGCAGAGCATCCTTTTTTAGTCCATGCCTTCAAAAATCTCATCCAGACGCATCTTAATATGCGGGAACGCCCGAAGACAGATCTCGGTATCCGCATTGTAATGCTCTTCCTCCTGATCGTCCTGCAGCATGTAGCTTTCTTTCAGGATATATTTGCCGTTTTCGAGGTAGTATATTTCAACGGATCTTCCCTGCGGTGAAACGATCCAGTACTCCTCCACGCCGGCGGTTTCATAAATATCCATCTTTTCTGTCCGGTCTTTTTTGGCTGTGGAAGGGCTCAGGGTTTCGGCGATAAACCGGGGTAATCCGCTGTAGGACCCGCCTTTTAGATGATTCCGGTCGCAGATCACCATGATGTCAGGGCATAAATAGTCGTCGTTCACGTCCGGGTGATACTTAAAATCTAAATTTTCCATCGTGACAAGGCAGATGCTGTTTTTAAGTCCCTGTTTGATGATTGTATAAATATTTCCGTTGATAATTCCATGTTGATAGCCGGGAGCCGGGGACATATCATAAATAACCCCATCTATTTTTTCGTCTCTCCAGTGTTCGCTGGCTGCTGATGCCATAGTATCACATCCTTTCTTTCATTTATTATAACATGCCGGGAGGGTGAAGGGAAGAAGCCAACGGTAACAGTCTTTTTAATGTCGCTGTCTATAGATAGATTTCCATGGTCATGAAATGGAAGGTATGTTATAATCTAAATGTTTGGTCAAGCTATGAAAAGTAAATTTTAAATGCGCATAAGCTGTACTGTTTTAAGAGTATCCGCGCAGAGGTGAGAATGAATAAACGTATCAAAGAAATCGCATTACAAAACAGCATAGAGGTGACTTGGCAGGAGGCGTGTTATTTCGGCTTTTTTATCCTTTTGTCCGTCACCAAGGGGCTGGGGCTTTACGAAGGGCAGAAGCTCTTTGAACTGCTGGTGATTCCGGCTTTTTTTCTGGGAGCCGTCAAGCTGGCGGTCACGCCTTATACGAGAAGACAGTGGGTGATGCAGGCGCTTTTGGTGCTGCTTGTGGGAATCGTGTACTGGAATTCTCATGAGCGGGGTATTCTGTTTCTGGCCTTTACGGTGCTTGGCATGAAGAATATTTCCGTGAAGAAGGTTTTCCATGTGGGATTGTGGGTCTGGTCGGTGTGTGCGGTCTTTCTGAGTATCTTTTCCTTTCTGCGCATAGAGCATACGGTGTACCGGGTACATGCCAAGATGGGGCTTGGGCCGATTTTTCGCTGGAGCCTGGGATTCAGCCATCCGAATATCCTGCATATCACGTATCTGGCGCTGTGTGCGTTTCTGCTTTATCAGCTGGAAGAGCGTTATAAATGCAGGCACTTTTTTCTTCTGATGGCAGGGAATGTGCTGGTGTTCTTTTATTCCGTCAGCTATACCGGCTTCGGGATCGTGTCGGTGCTGCTGGCCGGATGCCTGTATGTGCGGATCAGACCCCGGTTCTGCATTCTGGAGAAGCTGCTTGCGAATCTGGTGCTGCCGGTCTGTCTGGTGCTGTCTTTTGTGGCGCCTTTTTATCTCTATGATCTGAAATACGGATATTATGTGCAGCAGTTGAATTTTAAGCTCAATACAAGGATCTGGCTGGCGGAGCAGTTCTTAAGATCGGAGTACCGGAGTCTGTTTGGGGCGGATATTTCGCAGATCGTGAGATCCTCCATGACGATGGACAATTCCTATGTGTGGGGATATATCAATTATGGTCTGATCTTCTTCGGACTGCTGCTGGCGGGATATTTTGCGCTGCTTGGTTATGATACCCATAAACAGAAAACAAGAGAGCTGGTGATCCTGGTCTGTTTCCTGGGAGCAGGGTGGACGGAGCCGCTTTTATTCAATACATCCTTCAAAAATGTGACGCTGGTCTTTCTGGGAAGCCTTCTGTTTCTGCAAAAAGACGGGGCAAAGGAATTCTGCCTGCTTCCAAAGCTGCAGGGAAAGATCCGGATTCCTTTCGCCGGCCTGCCGGATCGTCTGTGGGGAGCTGTCTGCCGGCTCTGGCGATATGAAAAGAAAAAAATCGTCTGTCTGATGGCGGCCGGTGCCGCGGCGGGCGGCCTGCTGTGCGGTATTTTGTATCAGGTGCCGGCAGGCTATGTGGTGCCCCGCTTTTATACGGACGGCAGAGAAGAGATCTCTGTCTACCTGAGCAGCCCGGAAGATCCGGCCTATGCGGGATGGAGGGTCATGAACTATCAGGATGGGGAGACGCCCATGCAGCTGGTTCAGGGAAAGGCTGTCATGTTGGAGACCGGCCGGTATTACGCGGGGAGTATTTTGATCGGCGCTTTTTTCGGAGGTGCGGCGGGGGTCCTGTATGCCGGAACCGGAAGGAACAAAGCGCGCAGGAAAGTGACATGATCGACAGCAGATCGTAGAGCGGGCGGAAGAAACCGAGTAGTGTCCGATAGAAAAAAGGAGTCAGGTGCGATAATGAGTAAAGAACAGTTACAGTATTGTACGATCTTAAAAACCAGGATCAATGTGACAGATATGGAGCAGACCATTTCTTATATCACGGACAGGCTGGAAGATTTGAAGGGCAATTATATCTGTGTTTCCAATGTGCATACTACCGTGATGGCCTTTCGGGATAAGGCGTACCGCAGGGTGCAGAACAGCGCGGCCATGGCACTGCCGGACGGGCAGCCGCTGTCCATTGTCAGCCGGCTTAGAGGCTATCCACAGGCACAACGGGTGCCGGGACCGGATCTTATGCCTGCGATCCTGAAACTTTCCCAGGAAAAAGGGTATACCCACTACTTTTACGGCAGCACGGAGCAGACGCTGAAGAAACTGGAGAAGGTATTGCATACAAACTATCCGGCGCTCAAGATCGCCGGTATGTATGCGCCCCCGTTTCGAAAGCTGACGCCGCAGGAGGATGAGGAGGATGTGCGCAGGATCAATGAGAGCGGCGCGGATTTCGTCTGGGTGGCCTTGGGTGCGCCCAAGCAGGAACAGTGGATGTATGCGCACAGAGGCAGGGTAAAAGGGTTGATGATCGGCGTAGGTGCGGCTTTTGATTTTATCGCCGGTACGGTAAAACGGGCGCCCGGGTGGATGCAGAGTCTGTGTATGGAGTGGATCTTCCGCATTATGCAGGATCCCGGCCGGATGCTGCCGCGGTATTTAAATACGAATTTTTCTTTTGTCTACCATGCCTGCAGAGAATCTCTGGAATTACGCAAAAAGGCCGGAACCAGTGCCGAACCTGGCAAAAGAGCAGGCAGACAAAAAGACAGGCTGCGCATCGCCATGATCGGCCATAAGCGGATCCCGTCGCGGGAAGGCGGGGTAGAGGTCGTGGTGGAGGAGCTTTCGGTGCGGCTGGCGGCCATGGGACACCGCGTGGACGCCTACAACCGGTATGGCCACCATGTATCGGGCAAAAAATACGATGAAGAATATGGCTGGAAGGGCCGCAGATTTTATAAAGGGGTGCGGGTCTATATTGTGCCTACTTTCCGCAGGAGCAGCCTGAATGCCATTGTATATAGTTTTCTGGCGACGCTGCGGGCGCTTTTTGGCCGCTATGACGTGATCCATTATCACGCGGAAGGTCCCTGCGCCATGCTCTGGATCCCGAAACTTTTTCACCGGAAGATCGTGGTGACGGTCCACGGCCTTGACTGGCAGCGGGCCAAATGGGGGAATCTGGCCTCCTATGTGATCAAATTCGGAGAGAAAATGGCGGCGAAATACGCCGATGAAGTGATCGTATTATCCCGGAATGTACAGCAGTACTTTGCGGATACGTACAACAGAAAGGTCACCTATATTCCAAACGGCATCAACAGGCCGCAGCACCGGGCGGCGGAGCTGATCACGGAGAAATACGGGCTGACGGAAGGGGGCTACTTCCTGTCTCTGGGCCGGATCGTGCCGGAAAAGGGCGTCCATTATCTGATCGAGGCTTTCTCGAAGCTAAGTACGGACAAGAAGCTGGTGATCGCCGGAGGTAACAGCCACGCGGTGGAATATATGGAGAAGATCCACCACATGGCGGCGCAGGACGAGCGGATCATCATGACGGATTTCGTGCAGGGGCGGATGCTGGAAGAGCTGTATTCCAATGCTTACGGATTCGTACTGCCAAGCGATGTGGAGGGTATGGCGCTGACGCTGTTAGAGGCGATGAGCTACGGGGACTGCTGTCTTGTCAGCGATATCTGTGAAAATACGGAGGTCGTGGAGGAGCAGGCGCTGGTATTCCGTAAGGGCGACGTGAAGGATCTGCAGGAGAAGATGGCGTATATGCTGGAGCATCCGGAAGTAGTACATGCATGCGGCAGCAGGAGTGCGGATTTTATCTGCGGGAAGTATAACTGGGATGAAGTCGTGGAGGAGACGGCAGAGGTT
>VSOD01000080.1 GCA_009774655.1 Lachnospiraceae bacterium | reverse complement strand
ATTATAGATAGATTTAATTTTATGACAGACAAGAAAAATGCAGTCTGTCTGCAATGACAGGACTGCATTTTTCTTGTCTGTTTTGTTTGTTTCAATAAAATATATGGCGTTATGTAACTGATGTTACTCTCGATTCAAATTCTTGATTACAACCAGTGTCAAGAGTAGAAGGATGATTCCTACCGGCATGGAGATCCATGCACTCTGCGCAAATCCGGCTACGATATAGGTGATAAAGGAGATCACGGCTACTATGATAACGTAGGGCAGCTGGGTGGATACGTGATTGACGTGGTCACACTGTGCGCCTGCGGAAGCCATGATCGTGGTATCGGAGATCGGAGAGCAGTGATCGCCGCATACCGCGCCTGCCATACAGGCGGAGATGGAGATGATCATCAGCTGCGGATTGGTATTCATAAATACATTCACCACGATCGGAATGAGAATACCGAAGGTTCCCCAGGAGGTACCGGTGGAGAATGCCAGGAAACATGCCACGATGAAAATGATCGCCGGCAGGAAATTCATAAGAGATCCGGCGCTCTTCTGTACGGTATCGGCTACGAATACGGCTGCGCCCAGCGAGTCGGTCATGGCCTTCAGTGTCCAGGCAAAGGTAAGGATCAGGATTGCCGGAACCATGGCCTTGAAGCCGTCAGGCAGACAGGCCATACAGTCTTTAAAACTTAACACTCTGCGGATCAGATAGATGATGACCGTCAGGATCATGGCGCAGATGCTGCCTAGGGCAAGGCCGACGGAAGCATCGGAATTGGAAAAGGATTCAACGAAACCTGCACCGTCAAAAAATTCGCCGGTATAGATCATACCGATGACACAACATACGATCAGCATGATGATAGGGATCAGGAGATCGATCACTTTTCCTTTCGGATTTACAGATTCTGTCTCCTGTGCGGCATCTTTTTTGCCGGTGGAGAACAGGTCGCCTTTGAGGGCATTGGTTTCATGGGATTTCATCGGGCCGAAATCCACTTTTAATAGTATCAGTGCGATCATCATAATGATTGTCAGGATGGCATAGAAGTTATAGGGAATGGCACGGATAAAGATGGAAAATCCGTCTTCTCCCTCCACAAAACCGGAAACTGCCGCTGCCCAGGAAGAGATCGGTGCGATGATACAGACAGGCGCCGCAGTGGCATCGATCAGATAGGCCAGTTTCGCCCGGGAAACCTTGTGCTCATCCGTGACGGGTTTCATGACACTGCCGACGGTGAGACAGTTGAAATAATCGTCGATAAATATCAGGACACCCAATGCGACGGTGGCAAGCTGCGCGCCGGCCCGTGTCTTGATCTTTTCTTTTGCAAAATGGCCGAAGGCTGCGGAACCGCCTGCACGGTTCATCAGGCTCACCATGGCGCCCAGGATTACAAGGAACACCAGGATACCCACGTTATAGGCATCGGACAGAACCGCGACAAAACCGTCGTTGAAAATGTGTGTCAGCGTTCCCTCAAAGGAAAAGCCGGAATAGAACAGGCCGCCCACCAGAATACCGATGAACAGCGAGCTGTAAACCTCTTTCGTGATCAGGGCCAGCACGATCGCGACAATGGGCGGGATCAGAGCCCAGAAAGTGGCATACATGGCAGGCGTGTACTCTGTCTCCGCTTCTGCAGCGAATACGGTAAGCGGCAGAAGGGCAAGACAGAGGATCAGGAGGCCTGCCCCTCGTAAGAGTTTTTTCTTTTTCATTCTTTTGTACTCCCTCTTTAAAATGTAATTTATTTGGCAGAAGATCAGAAGTTCTCCTGCGAAGAAAGTAACCTCCAGACGCAACGGTATTGAATCTGTCCTGCATAAAAATACAAAAAACTGTTTTCGGGTGAAAATGCCATCGATACAGGAAGATGGAGATATCCGATGATCACTGCCGAAGTCAGTATAACACCAAGTATGGCATTTCACAAGGAAAAAGTCACAAGAATGAATATTTATGTAACATACGTAATCCTGGCTGGGAGAAAAGCTGTCCCGCTTCATAACAAAATGCAGATGAAGCTGTAAAAGTCCGTTTTATGGGACATGAATTGTGCTACCCTGTTTTCAGAAATGGTTGATGAATCTGGTTGACGGATTTATCAGAGTAAAGAAATACAGAAAGGAAGGGTGTTTATGTCTGATCGGAAATTTTGGGTACTGACGGTGGCGTTGGTTCTGATCATTGTCTTCTGTACAAAGGGAACGGTGATGAGTATGGGGGATAAGCAGTGCACGGAGGAGAATCACTATTATCGTGAACTGGAACAGGAATATGTGCGGTATGCGAGAGAATGTCTGAGAGAACAGGGACTTGATAACTGCGGGGTGATGCTGACGAGAGTGACGAATGGGGATGGCAGCAGGGAATATACAATGCAGGTGCATCACCGCAGGCTTAAGCGGATGGAAGGCAGTGATAAGTCGGCCCTGCAGGATATTCTGTCGCAGGCGGAGTTCGGACAGGAGACATGTACATTTCGATATGAATTGTAAGAGATTGACATAATAGAATGTACGTTCTATACTTAAGACAAAGATATCAGAACAAACGTTCTGAATTACTGTGACACAAAAATTTCATATACAGAAAGGAATGACTTTTTTACGTTTTGGGATTATACTAGGTAAGAGTACGAATTGCGGGACAAATGTGCAGAATTTTTCAGAACAGTTTTTGATACGGACAGATAGGAGCAGAGTATGAGACCGAATCCCAGGCCACAGGAAATGTACAGACACTTTAAAGGAAATATATATCAGATCCGCTGCCTTGCGAAGCACAGCGAGACCGGGGAGATGATGGTGGTTTATCAGGCGATGTACGATACCTTTCAGATTTATGTCAGGCCGCTTGCCATGTTTATGGAAGAGGTAGACGTTGAGAAGTATCCGGATGCCAGACAGCAGTACCGCTTTGAGCTGCTGCAGGATTCGGAGCTGGTTTCCGGATCACAGGCAGCGGAGGAGACGATTTCCAGATTGCAGGCAGTGGAGGAGACGATTTCCGGATTGCAGGCAGTGGAGGAGCCGGTGAAGGAGAGCAATGAGGGTTCAGGGGGTACGGAAAACGCAGAAGAGATGCAGCAACTGAATATCGATCCTCTGGTGATGGAGTTCCTGGAGGCGGATACTTATGAGCAGAGGCTCAATATCCTTGCCGCGCTCCGCAGCAGGATTACCGACGAGATGATCAATACGATGGCGATGGCTGTTGATCTGGAGATCAAGGAAGGCGACGTGGAGGAGCGATATGAGGAACTCAGGAACTGTCTTTTAACTTTTGAAAAGTATGAGTGTAACAGACTGCGTTAGGTTATCACGTTCTGCGTCATGACGACATAAGGTAAACCACCGGAGAATCCTTATTCCCGCGGGCAATGGGCCGGAGCCGTGTCTGTAGGGACATCCGTAAACAGATTGGATTCTGACAGGAGGTAACTTATGGCGTATGATCTTGACAATAAACTGGTAGTGGGCGTCTCTTCCCGGGCGCTCTTCGACCTGACCTATGAAAATACGATATTTGAGGCAGAGGGTGTGGAAGCATACTGCAGGTATCAGATTGAGCATGAGAGTGAGATATTGAACCCGGGGCCGGGATTCCCGCTGGTCAAGGCATTGCTTGATCTGAATGAACTGCCCGGCAGGGAGGAAAGTGTCGAGGTCATCATCATGTCCAGGAACAGCCCGGACTCTTCCCTGCGTGTTTTCAACGCGATCGAGCATTACGGGTTGAATATAACAAGGGCTGTGCTGGCCAGCGGTGCATCACTTGCGCCGTATCTGTCGGCTTTTAAGACGGATCTGTTTTTGTCGGCTTATGAGGATGACGTGCAGAGCGCCATAGATTCTAACATAGCGGCCGGTATTATCTGTACGGATGGCCTGCGCACTTATGACTGTGATCATCAGATAAGGCAGATCCGCATAGCTTTTGACGGGGATGCAGTATTGTTTTCGGATGAATCAGAGCAGATCTTCAAGGAACAGGGGCTCGAAGCGTTTGAGGAGAATGAAAGGCGCAATGCCAACAATCCGCTTAAGGCAGGGCCGTTCGCCAGATTCCTCACGCTGCTGTCGAAACTGCAGAAAAATTGTACGGCAGAGGAAGCGCCGATCAGAACCGCTCTTGTGACATCCAGATGTGCACCTGCGCATGAGAGAGTGATCCGGACTCTTCGCGCATGGAATGTACGTATCGACGAAGTGTTTTTTCTGGGCGGAGTGCGTAAGAAAGAAGTTTTGCAGGCATTCGGCGCCCACATATTCTTTGACGACCAGTCGCTGCATACAGCCCTGGCATCGGAAGTGGTGCCGGCAGCCAGGGTACCTTATCGAAAGAAGATTCCCTGTGACGAGGCGGAGGAGGAACTGGACAGCAGTTGACCGGAGTGACGAATTCATTCTATGGAAATGGTTTACATAACATGAAATATAACAATATAATCACGGCAAATTTTATAGAGCGTCCGAATCGTTTTATCGCCTATGTCAATATCGCCGGAGAGAGGACGAAGGTGCATGTCAAGAATACCGGCAGGTGCCGGGAATTGCTGCAGGAGCAGGCAGAGGTTTATCTGGAGAAGAGTGCCAACCCAGAGCGGTCCACGGCCTATGATCTGGTGGCGGTTGATAAGACGGGAAGGCTGATCAATATGGATTCCAATGCGCCGAATAAAGTAGTAGGTGAGTGGCTTGCGGCAGGCGGCCTCTATCGGGATGTCAGTCTGGTGCGTCCGGAGAAGGTCTTCGGGAATTCACGTTTCGATTTTTATGTGGAGAGTGAGGCAGGGGAGCGCGCCTTCATAGAGGTTAAAGGAGTCACTCTGGAGAACGATAATGTGGCGGCCTTTCCCGATGCGCCTTCCGAGCGTGCCGTAAAGCATGTAGAAGAGCTGGTGGAAGCGCATGCGCAGGGATATGAAGCCTATCTGATTTTTGTTGTTCAGATGAAAGGAATCAGCCATGTGGAACCGAACTGGAAGACCCAGCCTGCTTTTGGGGAGGCCTTGAAGAAGGCAAGACAGGCAGGGGTACACCTGCTTGCCTATGACTGTCTGGTGGAAAAAGACAGTCTGGAAGTCAATGAACAGGTTCCCGTCGTGCTGGACAGTCTGGATTTGATTGCGCAGCCGCTTCTTGCATGGTATGACGCCGGAAGGCGCATCCTGCCCTGGCGGGAAGAACCGACGCCGTATCATGTGTGGCTGTCGGAGATCATGCTGCAGCAGACGAGAGTGGAGGCTGTGAAGCCATACTATGACCGCTTTTTACGGCATCTTCCGGATATCGCTAGTCTGGCGTCCGTGGAGGAGGAAGAGCTTTTGAAGCTGTGGGAAGGTCTGGGCTATTATAACCGTGCGAGAAATCTGAAGAAATCGGCGATGCAGATCGTAGCGGAATACGGCGGGGAGATGCCGGGAGAATATGAGCAGCTGATCGGGCTTGCCGGGATTGGAAGTTATACGGCGGGCGCCATCGCCTCGATCGCTTTTCAGAAAGCGGTTCCGGCGGTGGATGGCAATGTATTGCGGATTTTGTCCAGACTGCGGCTCGATGACAGGGATATTCTGGATGCCCGCGTCAGGAAATCCATAGAAGAGGAATTGAAAGCCGTAATGCCTGAGGACAGACCCGGGGATTTTAACCAGGCCTTGATGGAACTCGGGGCGATGGTGTGTATACCCAACGGCAGCCCGAAATGTGAGGCATGTCCGTGGGATAAGCTGTGTCAGGCGAGAATACAGGAACGGATATCGGAGTATCCGAAGAAGACGGCTAAGAAACCGCGTAAGATAGAGAAGAAGACGATCCTTGTCATTCTGGATGAACATTATGTGGCGCTCCATAAGAGAGACGCGAAGGGACTGCTTGCGGGCATGTATGAATTTCCCATGCTGGAAGGGCATATGAGCGGGGAGGAAGTGCTTGCATACCTGAAACAGTCCGGCATGTCGCCGCTGCGCATACAGAAACTGGAGTCGTCGAAACATATCTTTACGCATAAGGAATGGCATATGATCGGCTATCAGGTGCGTGTGGATGAGCTGGCGAGGACGACTGCGGCAGACAGGATGGATTATATTTTCATTGATCCTGCAGAGACGAAGAGCAGATATCCGATTCCTTCGGCGTTTGCCGCGTATGCGGATCATATGGAGATGAAGCGAGGGGTATAGATACATCGAGGCTGCGGGGAGATACAGTAATATTTGAGTAATTGATTATGAAAAGGACGGTTTGCGGATATCCTATATATAGTAAACGAAATTTCTAATGTCGTTTACTATAAGAAGCGGCTGAGAGTTCGGCTGTTTCGGAAGGAATCGGGCAGAACGATAAGGGGACACAGATCATGAAATTATTATCGGTTGCTATACCAAGCTACAATTCAGAAGCCTATATGCGCAAGTGTATTGAATCTTTGCTGGTAGGCGGGGAGGACGTGGAGATCCTGATCGTCAATGACGGGTCTACGGATGGAACAGGCACGATCGCGGACGGATATGCGGCCAGATATCCGTCCATTGTGAAGGCGATCCATAAGGAGAATGGTGGTCACGGATCGGCGGTCAACGCCGGCCTGGAACATGCCACGGGGCTGTACTTTAAAGTGGTTGACAGCGATGACTGGGTGAAGGAGAGCGCTTATCTTAAAATTCTGGAGGTTTTGAGGGATATCACGACAGGCGACTCCGGTCTGGATATGCTGATCAGCAATTTCGTCTATGAGAAAGAGGGCGAGAAGAAGCACAAAGTCATGAGATACCGTCATGCCCTGCCGCAGGATCGCATCTTTACATGGAATGAAGTCAAGCATTTTCATAAGGGGCAGTATATCCTGATGCATTCGGTCATCTTCCGCACCAGACTGTTGAAGGAGTGCGGGCTGCACCTGCCGGAGCATACTTTCTATGTGGACAATATATTTGTGTTTGAGCCGCTTCCGTTTGTGAAGAACATGTACTACCTGGATGTCAATTTCTACCGTTATTATATAGGAAGAGAAGGGCAGTCAGTCAATGAGGAGATCATGCTGTCCAGAGTCGATCAGCAGATCAGGGTGAATAAGATCATGGTCGATTATCTGGCGGAGAATAAGGCCAGGGTGCTCACCAGACGAAAGTTGAAGAACTATATGTTCAATTATCTGGAGATCATTACAGTCATTTCTTCTATCCTGCTGATCCGGGCGGGGACGGAAGAGGCGCTTGAGAAGAAACAGGAACTGTGGCAGTACATCAAGCAAAAAGATATGGGGATGTATGTGCGTCTGCGCTACGGCGTACTGGGCAATTCCATGAATCTGCCCGGCAAAGGCGGACGGAAGATATCGGTGGAAGGATATAAGCTTTGCCGCAGATTCTACAAATTCAACTGAGCAGATGCAATCTGTCAGAAACAGTAAAAAATCCGTAACAGCTGCATGATTCTTTGCTGTTACGGATTTATAGTTAACGACATTAGAAATTTCGTTTATTATATATTATCAGCCGACCTTCGGCTTGCGTTTTCTCCTGCCTGGTGTGCTGTGGTATAAATTAAGCAGTACATCGGTGTGGTACACGAGGCCGTACATGACTGCGGCCAGAATGAAAGCGGTCATCACGTCAAACAGAGAGTGCTGTTTGATGAAAACGGTTGACATCACGATGGAAACACAGAGGATAAACGAACCGATCCGGATTCCTCTATAGTTTCTCAGCCGCTGGCTTCTCATAACGGCGATGTGGCATCCAAGCGAATTGTAAACGTGAATGCTGGGCCACAGGTTGGTAGGCGTGTCTGCCTGATAGAGCGCCGCCACCAGCCGGGTAAATATGTTATCTCTCGGCATGACATACGGTCTTAAGTGATGACCGTTGGGCCAGAGAGTAGAGACCAGAAGGAAGATCGTCATTCCGGTAAACAGGAAAGCGCAGGTTTTGAAATAATCATCCTTATCCCGAAAGAAGAAGTACATGATCACCACTGCCACATAGGCGAACCAGAGCAGATATGGTACGACGAATATCTCACAGAATGGAATATAATCGTCGAAAGCCACATGAATGACCCGGTAGTGACTGGTGACAGTCCGTTCCAGATGGCCGAACCAGGACAGGTATATGATTCCGTAAATAAGCAGCGGAACCGCATGCCGATACTTCTTCAGCATCTGGATGAAGGGGTCACGTTTTCCTGCCGCGTCGGGCTGGTATAAGCCGGTTTTTTGAAATTTTTTCTGCAATTTTTCCATTATGATCATTCCCCGTTTGACTGACTGAATAAAAAGTTTCCAGTTAAAATGTTATGAATAAATATATGACATGCTGTCAGTCCATAGAAGATATCATAGCAGATTAAGTTAAAAAGTCAAAATAAGATTTCCATAAATATTTCTTAATATTTTATGAAAAAGTGTCCAATGTGTTGAATTAAAGAAACGATAAACCATATTTTATGCTATACAAGAAAACGGATCCTCTGTTTGAGACAGGAAATACTGATCTGGTCTGATTTGACGTATACTTCACCGTCTGTATGTACCCACAGGGGAGCGGAAGTCTTGACCCGGACAGAGGAGGCGGTATAGTGGTCGATTTTGGGGAAGATATAGTGTCTGCCGAAAAATGCGGTAGGCAGGGCAAAAAGGATAAACAGTTTGGGAAGATCGCCCACAACGCACAGATCAAGCAGGCCGTCGCTGTTGTCTGCCTGCGGACAGAAACAGAAACCGCCGCCTTCGTAGGGATGGTTCATAAAGGCACTGAACAGCAGCCGTGGAACGAAGATTGATCTGCGCCCGTCCAGCGTTATCTCGCAGGATATGGCTTTGGCGGCAAACAGCTGTTTGAGAGCGATACAAAGGTAGGTCAGTTTGCCGAGCCTTAACCTGTTGAGGGCATCTTTGATGGGAGAAGAAAGTGCCTCCTTGCAGACGGCGGCGTCGAAGCCGATGCCGCTGCTGACGATGAAATATCTGCTCTTATGGACAGGGGGCCGGTGCAGTCTGGAAGTGACCTCGGAGTCGCTTTCGTAGGTGAGGATGCCAAGATCCATCATATGGGCGTGTGTGCCGTCCAGAATCTGCCGTAAGAGCTTGGCGGGATCGCGGCTGAGCTTCAGGGCCCGGGCAAGGTCGTTGCTGGAACCGGTGGGGATATAGCCGATGCTCACTTTGTCAAAGTCCTGGATTCCCTGCAGAGCCTCGTTGATCGTGCCGTCTCCGCCGAGCAGGATCAGATTGATCTTCTGCTGCGTGGATGTGATCTGTCTTGTCAGTTCCGTCACATGTCCCGTATAGGTCGATTCATGCAGCATATAGGGGATTCCCTTTTCAGACAGGATGGCCTGCAGTGTGCGCCAGATGGACAGGCCCTTGCCGGATTTTGATGTTGGATTCATAATGATGTGATACATGGCTTTATCGTTCCTTTTTTCGAATGAAGCGGTGCCTGGCCGCCGTGAAATGATAACAGGTAAAGTATATCATGCAGAGTCGGCATTCTGCAAATGGATTCGTATAAAAACATGCAGTTGCGTCCGGAACACTGCTTATGATATACTTATAGCGATTTTATGCTGCCGCGGTCTTTGGCGGCGGGTGCAGGAGAACAGGACAGAACAAATGTATAGGAGCAGAGAGAAAGGCAGGAACGAGGTATGTATTCATTTGATGAAGTAAAAAAGACGGATCCGGAGATCGCGCAGGCCATCGAGGCGGAGCAGCAGCGCCAGAATTCCCATATCGAGCTGATCGCATCAGAGAACTGGGTGAGCAGGGCCGTGATGGCGGCTATGGGAAGTCCGCTGACGAACAAATACGCGGAAGGATATCCGGGAAAAAGATATTACGGCGGCTGCGAGTGTGTGGATGTCGTGGAAGAGCTGGCCAAAGACAGGGCCAGGAAGCTGTTTGGCTGCGAGTATGTCAATGTACAGCCGCATTCCGGGGCACAGGCGAATATGGCGGTGTTTTTTGCCGTATTGGAGCCGGGCGACACTTTTATGGGGATGAACCTGGATCACGGCGGACATCTGTCTCACGGTTCACCGGTCAATATGTCCGGCAAGTATTTTAAGTGTGTACCTTACGGGGTCAACGACGAGGGATTTCTTGACTATGATAATGTACGTGAGATCGCGCTGGAATGTAAGCCGAAGATGATCGTGGCGGGCGCATCGGCCTATGCAAGAACCATTGATTTCAAGAAATTCAGGGAGATCGCCGATGAAGTGGGCGCCGTGCTGATGGTGGATATCGCCCATATCGCGGGACTTGTGGCCGCCGGCCTGCATCCGAGTCCGATTCCTTATGCCCATGTGACTACTACGACGACACACAAGACACTCCGCGGCCCGCGCGGCGGTATGATCATGTCCGGTCAGGAAGTGGCGGATAAATATAATTTCAATAAGGCTATTTTCCCCGGTACACAGGGCGGACCGCTCATGCATGTGATCGCAGCAAAGGCTGTCTGTTTCAAGGAGGCGCTGGAGCCATCTTTTAAGGAATATCAGCAGGGCGTGATCGACAATGCGCAGGCGCTGTGCAGAGGATTGCAGAAGAGAGATGTCCGGATTGTATCGGGCGGCACGGACAATCATCTGATGCTGGTGGATCTGACCGCATATGATCTGACCGGCAAGCTGCTTGAGAAACTTCTGGATGAGGCTCACATTACCGCCAACAAGAATACGATCCCGAACGATCCCAAATCCCCGTTTGTAACAAGCGGTATTCGTCTTGGCACGCCGGCTGCGACTTCCCGCGGGCTGAATACGGAGGACATGGATCAGGTTGCAGAAGCGATCTCCATTGTGATCAAGGAAGGTGAAGCAGGTATCGAGAAGGCGCGTGCCATCGTGAAGACGCTGACAGACAAGTATCCGCTGATCTGATTGCAGAAGGCTGCGGACAAGTATCATAAAATAAGAGCAGGAAACGATAAGGGAGGGGCAGACGGAATGCAGTTTGCTCCTCAGATTCTTTTGGACCAATTTCACAAAAAATACTTGCCATGGTTATGCAGTTGTGCTAGAATATCTTTCGTTGGCAAACATATGTCTGCAATGCAAAGACAACGACAAACAAATGTCTGTTTGAAAAAGACAGTAAAAACAAATGTCTGAGCCGAAAAGACGTGCAGACGCCGGTCGTATGCGGACAGAGAGGCATGGTTGCGATATGCGGGGAAAAAGCGGCTACTTTGTAGTGAAGCAGAAAGCCGTTCCGGAAGTACTGCTCAAGGTTGTGGAAGCCAAGAGACTGGTGGAGTCCGGGAAGGCTGTATCCATACAGGAGGCGGTTGATGCAGTGGGAATCAGCCGCAGTTCCTTTTATAAATATAAAGATGATATTTTTCCGTTTTATGAGAATTCACAGGGAACGACGATCACGCTGACTTTTCAGATGGACGACGAGACGGGGCTGCTGTCTGACGTGTTGAAGATCGTGGCGGACTGCGGCGCCAATATTCTGACGATACACCAGAGTATTCCGATCAACGGCGTGGCGTCTTTGAGTCTCAGCGTACAGGTTTTGCCGACTACAGGGGATGTTTCCGAGATGATAGAATCGATGGAGGCGAAGAGCGGGGTACGAAATGTGAAGATCCTGGCACGGGAGTGACAGGGCAGGCCCCATGGACAGGTCATGCCGGTCCCGGTACAGGGGCTTATTTCGCAGTTATTTCCATGAAGGATAGCAGGAAGTATACAATAAGGGATTAAGAGAGGAGCAGCATTATGATTCATGTAGCGGTATTAGGGTACGGAACGGTGGGCAGCGGTGTTGTCGAGGTAATCGAGACGAACAAGGAGGCCATTGACAAGAGAGCGGCGGCGAAACTGAATATCAAGTATATTCTGGATCTGCGGGATTTCCCGGGAGATCCTTATGAGGATAAGGTGGTGCATGATTTCAATATCATTATGAACGATCCGGAAGTCACTGTGATCTGTGAGACGATGGGCGGCCTGCATCCGGCCTATGAGTTTTCCAGACAGGCACTGCTTGCGGGCAAGAGTGTGTGCACCTCCAATAAAGAGCTGGTGGCAAATCACGGGCCGGAGCTGATCCGCATTGCCCGAGAGAATCACTGTAACTACCTTTTTGAGGCGAGTGTGGGCGGTGGTATTCCGATCATCCGCCCGTTAAATTATTCCCTGACCGCGGAAAAAATAGACTCTATTACCGGTATTTTAAACGGCACTACGAACTATATTTTAACTAAGATGGATAAAGAGGGGGCCGATTTCGAAGAAGTGCTGAGGGAAGCGCAGGAGAAGGGCTATGCCGAGCGGAACCCGGAAGCCGACGTGGAGGGGTATGATGCCTGCCGTAAGATCGCGATCCTGTCCTCCTTAATGTGCGGCAAGAATGTGAATTACGAGGAGATTTACACGGAAGGTATCACGAAGATAACGGCGGCTGACTTTTTATATGCGAAGCAGATGGATAAATCCATTAAACTGTTGGCGATGAGCAGGGACAGGGAAGACGGGTTCTTCGCCATGGTGGCGCCCTTTATGATCTCCAGATCCCATCCGCTCTACAGCGTCAGCGGCGTTTTTAATGCGATCTACGTGCACGGCAATATGCTGGGAGATTCCATGTACTACGGGCGTGGCGCCGGCAAGCTGCCGACGGCCAGCGCAGTGGTCTCCGACGTGGTGGACTGTGCGAGACATCCGGGCAAGACCGTCATGTGCTTCTGGGAAAATGACAGTGTCAAGGTCGCCGATCCCGAGAAAGATCAGGGCAAGTTCTTTGTGCGGGTGAAAAGCGGGTGCCGCGAGGCGGCGATGGCGGCATTCGGCGCTCTGGCGGAGATCAATGTCGGAATCCCGGAGGAATTCGCCTTCATGACGCAGGTAATGTCAGCGGTGGCTTATAAACATCAGAA
>VSOD01000008.1 GCA_009774655.1 Lachnospiraceae bacterium | reverse complement strand
TATGTATACAGAGGACTGCTGGAGAGAAATGATATGCCTATGGCTACGGCAGCGGGTGTTTACCAGTCACTGATTGGATTTATCCTTGTAATGTCTGCGAACCTGATCGTTCGCAAGATAGATCCGGACAGCGCATTATTTTAGGAAGGGAGACGGAATTATGAAGTCAAAAGACGAAAAACGCTTTCAATTTATGGGTAATGTTGTTATGATAATCATGACAATATTAGCGGTGGCTCCCCTGCTCCTGGTGATCATCTCTTCCTTTACAGACAATAACACATTGATTCGGAACGGTTACAGTTATTTTCCTGAAAAGTTCAGTTTGGATGCATATCATTATATTTTTGTAGAGAATCCGCAGGTTTTGAAGGCATATCTCGTATCCTTCCGTCTTACGGCTGTGGGAACGGTTCTTTCGCTGTCTGTCACAACACTGCTTGCCTATGCAATTTCCAAGAAAGAACTTCCGGCAAGAGGCGTTCTTACTTTCTACGTTTTCTTTACTATGCTGTTTAACGGTGGATTGGTTCCGACCTATATCAATTACGTGAATATTTTCCACATTAAGGATACTTTCTGGGGGCTGTTGCTGCCGGGTCTGGTGACGAACGGATTTAACGTTCTGCTCATGAAATCTTATTTCACATCCAGTATTCCGGATGAGATCGTTGAAGCGGCGTATATTGACGGGGCATCTGAGACGCAGACGTTTCTTAAGGTAGTCGTTCCGCTTGCCAAGCCTATTATCGCTACCATTGGGCTGTTTGCCGGAATTGCTTACTGGAATGACTGGAATAACGGATATGTTTATCTGAACAGAAGACAGGATCTGTATTCGATACAAAATCTTCTGAACAGGATCGTGCAGAATATTCAATATCTGCTCCAGTCCGGAGATTCCAATGCGGCGGCTCTGCTGGCGAATCTGCCTACGGTCTCGGTGCGTATGGCGATGGCGATCGCAGGCGTGCTGCCGGTACTGGTGATCTATCCTTTCGTACAGAATAACTTTGTAAAGGGTATCACGCTGGGCGGCGTGAAGGGCTGACAGGAGATAAAAGCGCTTCGAAATGGAGGAAAGGTTGAATAAATTCTCTGATGAGCAATTTATTCAACCAAGAGTTTGTGCCGAAGCGTCACAAACTCCTTGATCGCAGAGCAAAATCGGAGTATTCCTTCGGAAAACTCCTAAATTCTGCTCGCGTCCTCAGCGCAAAGCGCTTCGGAATGGAGGTAAAATGAAGAAAACAGTTGATTACAGGAACCTGCGAGGGTTCAATTACACGCAGCCTGACGCCGTGAATGACAGGGATTTCTGGTCCCATTATCATCATGACGTTGTGGACAGGGATATGGGGTATGCCAGGCGGCTGCACCTGAACAGCGCCCGGATTTTCCTAAGCTACGATTTCTATAAGGAGAATCCCGGGCAGTTTCTTGCAAATGTTAAGGATTTTGTGCAGACGGCATGGAAACATGGTATTTCCACAAACCCGATTATTTTTATGGGATTCCGATTCCGCGAAGATGAGCTGCCGCCGGAGGGATTCATGCTGGAAGCCGGACTGCGGCCGATCGCGAAGACGCTGGAAGATCCTTCCAGCTGGTATATTGGAGAGCAGTATTTTGACGCGCTCTATGATGCGATTGGTAAGGAGGAAGGCCTCTTGTTCTGGGATATCGCTAACGAGCCCGGATATACGGATAACTTTGTGACCTGGTATGACGAGGAGCCTTCTTATGTGCAGGATTATCAGGACCGGCCTGACATGGAGGCGCTGCGCTACAGGCAGGAGAAGACCTGGGAGATCGTCCGGCATTTCTGTAAGTATGTGAAGGCTAAGGATCCGGTGCATGATATCGGGATCGGCAATATCTTTATCTATGAGACGGAACCGAGCAGGACAGCGGAGTTGGTTGATGTGATCGTATTCCATGACTATTGCCCGACCAGGAAGCGTATGCGTGATACGCTGGAGTATGCGAAGCAGATGAGCGAGAAATACGGCAAGCCGGTTTTGGATAACGAAATGTGTTGTATCGGCAGAGCAAATCCTTATGATATGTCCATCGAGCTGCATGATGAATACGGTGTAGGCTGGTATCTGTTTGAGTTGATGATCGGGAAAGATATGTGGTCAAGGGTACACGGGGTGGTTTATCCGGACGGAACGGTCAGGGATCCTTCTATTGTGTCCGCGATCTATGGATTCTTCCGCAACAGAGGGGAAACGGCGATCCGTTCTGACGTGAATCAGGAGGACTATGTGAGAAGAGCCTGTATCCTGGCACAGAGAACGCTTCGTAAGGCAAGACAGAACCAGGGCTTCGCGCATGGCCATGATGTGGAGGATCTGCTGGAAGTCTGCGAGTTTGTGGCGAATCTGCTGGAGGGCGGCGAGCTGGTGCCGATGGCATATCCGCCCACTGCGAAGATCGCAGCATACAGGAAACGGGAGCATGTGGATTCCATGGAAATTGCGGATTATCTGACAGAGTTGATTGTCACGTTGAAGAAGGCATGCCATGTAGTAGAGATACAGCAGTAAGAAGTTATCTTATGAGAGAGGATGCTGCAGACCATCAGAACGGATGGGAGCGGCATCCTTACTTTATGTGTCGGAGATTTCCGGGACAAAGGGCTGCGCCGTCTTTTTGAACGCCTATGCGACTTATTGTTTCGATTGCTGTTAAAAAGTGTCTTGAAAATGATTTTAATAGACTTATCTTTTATCTAAGGATATCCTTAGAACACTTAAAGGAGAAAAACATGATTCGGTATAATGAATTCAAATACCTGTCTTAGACTTCATCCATGAGCCATAATAAGATTGAAGAGTCTCTGTTTTAAGGATATAATAATAGAAATAAAAATTAACCGAAAGACCGGCAGGATAGGCAGCGGGATAAATAAGGAGATCATAGATGGTTACGTTTGCGGTTCCGGATAAGTTAACGGCAGAAGAGATCAGAACCATACGCAGGAAGCTGGGACTCACCCGGGCTGAGTTTGCCCGGCTGGCCAACGTTTCGAAGAAGACCGTAGAGAGATGGGAGGCGGGAGAGAGGGAGATCGGCGGGCCGATCGCGGCACTGGTGAAGCTTCTCTGGGAATATCCGCAGATGAGAGAGGAATTGACTGTTCCGGATAAAGAGTATCCTTTAAGGCTCTGGTATATGGAAGGCAGCAGGGTATGTACGATCATTGACGTAGATGAGCGGTCCAGGAAAGTGAAAGTGCACAATTATACAAAAGATTATATCGCAAGGGCATTTGGGAAAGAGGAAAATCCGGATTTTGAGGCATATGAGGCGTTTCTGGAATCCAGATGCTTTCCGAGGAGCAGGGATAAGATGAAGCTGACTCTGCGGGAACTTGATCTGCCTTTTTATGAACCGCTGCTGATCATCGAGAAGACGCAGGGAAGAATGGCGGAGGATGATTTCTGGCTTCGGATTGAGAGGTGACGGGAAAGAAGCAGGTAAATATACACGGAATTGATTGAGGTATGCTATGGTTGAGCTTTTTGGACAGCATAAGGAGATGGAAAGCAGGAAGTCCTCCAAGGGGAATCAGTTGAAATGGGAGGAGCAGGGAATCTGGTATAAGGCTGATTATACCGGATATGAGGGTCTGGCCGAGTATGTCATATCCGGACTGTTTGCACACAGCAGTCTGGGTGGGGAGGAATATGTATCTTATCAGACGGAAGAGATCGTCTATGGTCATAACCGGTATCTGGGCTGCAAAAGCAGGAATTTTCTGCCGGGAGGATGGAAGCTGATCACATTGGAGAGGCTGTTTCAGAGTGTGTATGGTGAGAGCCTGAACAGAAGAATTTACACGATCAGGGAATATGAGGAGCGTGTGCGGTTTCTGGTAGAACAGACGATCAGAATGACCGGGTTGGAAGAATTTGGAGTGTATTTGAGTAAGCTGCTGACAATCGACGCGGTTTTTTTGAATGAGGACAGGCATACACATAATATTGCGGTTCTGCTGGATGATGTAGGGCATTACCATTACTGTCCGATCTTTGATCATGGAGCGGCATTATTGGCTGATACAACGATGGATTATCCGCTGACAGGAGATACGATCAGCTTGATGAAGGAAGTAAGGGCGAAAACGATCTGTCAGGATTTTGATGAACAGCTGGATGTTGTAGAGAGGTTGTATGGGCAGCATATACAGTTTTCATTTGACCGGAAAGTTGTGGAGAGTGTGCTGGCGGAAGAGAAGTATTATCCCGCCGAAAGTAAGCGGCGGGTGGGAACGATCCTGATGGATCAGAAGAGGAAATATAGATATTTGTTTGCGGATGGAAGTTGTGAATAATACGGATGAGAGATTTGAACGGGATATAATCATGGAGGAGAGTGCGGTATGCCAATCGGAGTCATTATAAATGCGCTGGTAGTAGTTATTGGAGGGATTGTGGGAGCGCTGGCGGGGGATAAGATCAGCGAGTCTTTCAAGGAAAATCTGAACACGGTTTTCGGAGCATGCGCCATGGCAATGGGTATCAGTTCGGTGGTGCTGATGGAAAATATGCCGGCGGTGGTTTTTTCGGTCATCGTGGGGACTTCGATCGGTCTGGCCATGCATTTGGGACAGCGGATCGACAGGGCCGGGCTGATGATGCAGAAGGGGATCGGCCGAGTGCTTTCCGGGCTGCAGAGAGCGGGGAAAGAACAGCAGGAACTGACGGGCAAAATAAGTGCAGCAGGCCAGACAGATGCAGTGGGCAAAAAGGATTCGGCGGACAGCACAGGTACAGTGGGCCAAACAGATACAGCAGGCACAGCAGACAGCAGTGCCGCAGTTTCTCATTTTCATTGCGCTTTACCTGCTGGCGGGGATGATTTATCCGCTGTGCACACCGGCTATGATTAACGACTTCAAGGCCAGCGGAGGCATTCTTCTGCTTGCGACAGGATTCCGTATGATCAAAGTCAAAGAATTTCCTGTGGCGGATATGATCCCGGCCATGGCGCTGGCGATGCCGGTAAGTTATCTGTGGACAAATTATATCATGCCGCTTATGGGGTAAGAATGATAAAGAAAGGTTCTTATATGTTGAAACTGATCAAAATCGCTGTCGGGAGTGTGGCGTCCATTTTTCTGGCCGATGTGCTGGGACTGGGTTACAGCACCGCCGCCGGCATCATAACGCTTCTGACGATACAGGATACCTCACGGGAGACCATTACGATCTCTGTCAAAAGAATCTGCGCTTTCCTGCTGGCGACTTTGATTGCCTATACGGTATTTCATATTGTCGGATATCATGTGTTCGCATATGGCATATTCCTGTTTTTGTTTGTTGCCGGCTGTATATTGATGCGGATGGGGGATGCAGTCTCTATCAATGCGGTCTTAGCGACGCATTATCTGCTGGAGAAGGACATGTCTCTTCCGTTGATCGGAAATGAGGCGCTGCTTCTGCTGATCGGCGCCGGGATCGGTACGCTTCTGAATCTGTATATGCCGGGAAAAGGCAGGGAGATCCGGGCCATGCAGCATACGCTGGAGGAAGACTTGCGTAAGGTGTTGATGCGGATGGCGGAATATATTGCAAAAGAGGACCGGTCGGATTATACAGGGGCTTGTTTTGACAAACTGCAGGAAGATATTGCCGCCGGTACAAAACAGGCGTTTGCCTACATGAACAATACCTTTTTTCAGGAATCGAAATATTTTATCGACTATATGAACATGCGGGAACAGCAGACGGTTGTCCTGCGGGATATTTACAAGAAGATCATTCATATCCGCTCCCTCCTGCCGCAGACGGAACAGGTGTCGGGACTGCTCTACGAGACGGCGGTTTCTTTCGGGGAATCCAACAATGCCAGAGGACTGCTGTCCAGGCTGTCCGGGGTACTGCGGCAGATGAAGGATTCGCCGCTGCCTGTGACGCGGGAGGAGTTTGAAGACCGGGCGGTGCTGTACGGTATATTGATGGATCTGGAGTATTTTCTGCAGTTGAAGAAGGAGTTTGCGGATGGGCTGACGCAGGAGCAGGTGAGGAGGTATTGGGGAACGGGCAGGAATCAGTCGAATTCGTGTGTATATGGCGCTGATCAGGCTAAGCAAACAGAGTTGACAAAGGAGTAATGGCTGTATGAGAGATGCGATTCATATTATTAATGAACTCCGGGCATATGATCTGGAGCGCGAATGGTTTGAATTCAAAGTAAACTGGTATAAGGCAGATGAATTGGGGGAGTATATATCGGCATTGTCTAACAGTGCTGCATGGGAAGGAAAACAGCAGGGTTATTTTGTCTGGGGAATCGATGATGTGACGCATGAGATCAAAGGGACAGATTTCAACTGCAATCAAAATGTCAGGAACGAGCCTTTAAAACATTATCTGGCAAGACGGCTCAGTCCGGATATCAATTTTATGTTTGAGGAGATATGGAGCGAAGATAAGAAACTGGTATTGTTGACCATACCGGCGGCCAAATCAGTTCCGACTGCCTATGACAGAGAAAGATATATTCGTATTGGTTCAAGCAAAGAAAATCTTAGAAAGTATCCGGAAAAAGAATCTTATTTGTTTGATCTGTTACGGCATGGGCATCCGACAATGGAAAATACACCATCGGATCATCAGGAGCTTTCGTTTGAAAAGCTGATGATCTATTATGGTGCAAAAGGATTGAAATTAAATCCCGATACGTTTAAGAAAAATCTATCTTTGTATACGGAAGACGGAAAATATAATATATTAGCACAGCTGCTTTCGGATGATTCACATATACCGGTCAGAGTGGCAATCTTTTCCGGTAAATCAAAAGCGGATCAGCTGTATTCGGTGAGGGAGTTTGGGAATCAGTGTCTTCTGTATTCTCTGGATGAAATTCTCCGGTATGGGGATGTTTTAAATATTATTCAGGCAGATGAGACAAATCGTATTGTGGAGAGGAAAGAGGTGCCGTTATTTGAAAATGACGCCTTTCGCGAGGCAGTCGTCAACGCGTTTGTGCATAACAAATGGATTGGCGGAAATGAGCCGATGATTACCGTTTTTTCAGACAGAATCGAGATATTGTCCCGTGGGTCGCTGGCGCCGGAGCAGACTATGGAAGGTTTTTTCGCCGGAGAATCGGTTCCGGTAAACAGAAAACTTTCGGAAATTTTTCTACAGCTGCATATCAGTGAGAAGACGGGACGCGGTGTGCCGTTGATCACGGAGCGGTACGGAAGAGAAGCGTATGAGTTCAGAGAAAATTCTATCGTAGTTACCATACCATTCCGGTGGATCAATAAAGTGGGTGATAAAGTGGGTGATAAAGTGGGTGATAAAGTGGGTGATAAAAATTCGCACTTGACACAGACACAGGCATCAATTCTGACGGAAATCAGAAATAACCCTGATATTACAAAACCTGAACTGGCTGAAAAACTAAAGCTGGGTAAGACAACCGTGGATAAAGGAATTGCTGTTTTGAAACAGAGGGGGGTTATTGAACGTGTCGGCTCAAATAAATCCGGGTATTGGAAAGCACTTTGATAAAACAGTACGGAAAAACAGAAAGCATATCAAGAGATAAGGGGGCATCAAAATGACACTACAGGAAAAACTACAGAACATAATGCAGCAGGCAGTGGACAACTGTGAGGTGGCAGGCGTCAATCTGCTGGTGGAACAGGACGGTCAGGAGGTATGCTACTGTCAGGCGGGGATGGCAGACCGGGAAGGGAACCGGCCCATGAGCAGGGACACGATCTTCCGGCTTTATTCCCAGAGTAAGCCCATCACGGCCGCAGCGGCGATGATCCTGATGGAGAGGGGAGAGCTGGATCTGTGTCAGCCGGTATCCGATTTCCTGCCGGCTTTTGCGGAGCAGTTCTATGTGGCAAACGAGAACAGTATAGGGGACGCGGCAGCGGGCGGGAAAGCGGGAAAAGAGGCACCGGCAGAAGAGCAGGCGGCGATGAACGGCGGGCATGGAACAGCCGGCACGGCAGCAGAACAAAGGAAGCCTGTCCTGCAGCCCATGCGGGTATTCGATCTTCTGCGTATGACTTCCGGGCTTGCTTATCCGGATGAAATGACGCTGGCCGGACGGCAGACGGCGGCAGTGTTCGAGGAGATGGACAGACGGCTTTTCACGAAGGAAGCCATGACGACAAGAGAAGCAGCCGATGCGCTGGCCGGCTGTACACTGGCTTTTGAGCCGGGCAGTTCCTGGCGGTACGGTACCTCGGCGGATGTGCTGGGCGCGGTGGTGGAAGTGATTTCCGGGATGCGCTTTGGCGAGTTTCTGGAGAAAGAGCTTTTCGGGCCGCTTGGCATGAAGGACACGGCTTTTTGGGTGCCAAAGGAGAAACAGGAGCGTCTGGCAGTGACTTATGAGACGGTCAAAGGGCCGGAAGGAACTTCCCTGGTTCGCTATGAGGGCAACCATCTGGCAATCTGCAACCGGATGGATAAGCCGCCTGCGTTTGAATCCGGCGGTGCGGGGCTGGCCTCCACGCTGGATGACTATATGCGCTTTGCGAGAATGCTCAGACAGGGCGGTATACTGGATGGAACGCGGGTCATGCAGCCGGCCACAGTGCGTTACATGATGGGCGCAGAGCTTATGGAACACCAGCAGAAGGCGTTCGAGAAGTGGATCGGGCTGGACGGATTCAGCTATGGTAATTTGATGCGGATCTGTAAGAATCCGGGACAGACAGTCTTTCCGGCAGGAAAAGGAGAGTACGGCTGGGACGGCTGGCTGGGAGCATATTTCGCAAATTTCCCGGAAGAAAAGCTGACAATCCTGATGGGAACGCAGAAGAAGGACGGCGGGACGTTTGCGCTGACGAGAAAGCTGCGTAATCTGGTACTGGGGAATTATTTGTAAAAATTTGTATGCCGCGCAGCTGGAATATTCATCATTACGAGTGTTTTTTGCTGTTTATGGATGATGATAAAATATTCCTATAATTTATCAAAATTTTATACGGATCTTTAAAATAAAATGATTAGAAACTGAATTTTCATCTGTCTGTTGTGGGTATAGAATATGCTATATTGCTCAATAAGACTTTGGCGGCAGCAAACAGAATACATTTTGGCCGGGAGGGTTAGTGCTTGAAGACTTATTTGGAGATACCGTTTAAAGAGGCTGCGGGACATGCGTTATATGTTGATTTCTATATTCCGGACAATATAGACAGACCACCGATCATACTCTGGATCCATGGAGGCGGCTGGAAAGATCTGAATCGGAAATGGTGTCTTGTATATCCGCAGCTGGAAAGAGGCTATGCAGTATGCAGCGTTGATTATCGCTATTCGGACGAGGCTCCTTTTCCGGCACAGATGCTGGATCTCAAGGATGCACTGCTTTTTGTGAAGGCCAATGGCGGTACGTATGGTTATGACGGCTCAAAGGTAGTGGTGTCCGGCGATTCCGCAGGAGGACATCTGTGCAGCCTTCTGGCCGTATCGGCCGGAAACAGTGATTGGGAAAAGGCGGGAGAGGATTACAGAGTACAGGCTGTGGTGGAGTTCTGTGGACCCTGCCGGTTGGGCGACCCTGGCCACCAGGATACGGCAGATCATGACATTGTGAGGCAGCTTTTGGGTGTGTCTGATTGCGGCAAAGCGCTTGCCGGCAGGGGAGCAGCGGCTTCACCGGATACTTATGTTGACGGGACAGAACCGCCGTTCCTGATCCTGCATGGTTCGGCGGATCCTGCTGTTTCTCCGGATCAATCCAGGATTCTGCGCAATGCGTTGGAGTCAGCTGGTATCCCTGTGCATATGTATCTGATCCCGGGCGGCGTACACGGTCTGGGCGGAGAGCTGGTGGACTGCGTGGTTCAGGAATTCCTGGATTATTATATCAAGAACAGGGTTACGGTACTGACGCCTGAATTACAGCCAATCCATGACAGGACAGTACCGCCGGCTGCCAGGTAAACGTGGAAGGGAATGATTGCGCCGCATTGCGGTATAATCGGAAGGCTCAAATGTGGAGGAGAAGATTTACCCTTATGGGAATCCGTGCAAAATTAAGCATCAGCATTATGCTGATGCTGTTTGTGATGACGGCATTTATTGATCTGGCAGTCTATCAGATTTACAAGCAGGATATTGAGAATACGGAACTTACCTCCATGCAGGATGCCAATGAGATTCTTTCTGATAATATCCGGAATCTGATCGTGAGCATTGAAGAAAACCTGATGAATGAGATTGGACGGTGTGATGTGTTCGATTATCAGTCGGCACTGTCGGAAACCGCTTCCTCCAGTGTTGTGAGGAAGATGAAGGGTCTGGCCACGCTGATGCGTTTTCGGGGCGTAGATTGTAAAAATGTTTTTATTCTTGACAAGTATACCTGCCGCTTTTTCTATAACTGTCAACCGAATGAGGAAATGTCCATCGATGATTTCAGAAGACGGCAGGTATATCAGGAAATCACCGCCGGCGGGGAGACGCTTTTCCAGAGCCGCGGAAGTACCACCTGGCGAAGCTTTCCTGACCAGCCGGAGGAGATCTATATCATCAAATCCTATATAGATCCGGCGGATATGGATTACAAGGGAATTCTCTGTCTGACAATAGAGCGGGAGCTGTTCCGGACGCTGATTGGTGAGCATAAATTTGACAGTATCATTTATGACGAAAAGGGCGGGCTGCTCTATGACAGCCGGGAACGGGAAGGAACTGCGTCTCCTGCCGGGGAGGAGAACTGGGAGGAATACCTCAGGGTGGAAAATCCGATCCGCCGCAGGAAAGGGGAATGGCGTTTGACAGCATTGATCGCCAAGCAGGAAGCTTTTGGGGAAATCGCAGCCTTGTTTAAGATGCTGACTGCCGCAGAAGCAGGCGTCTTTATAGTTATGGTCTACATCGTATACAAGGTTTCGGCAGGGTTCTTGTGGAATATTACTACGCTTACGAATAATTTCAAACAGATCAATGCAGGACAGCAGCCTTTCAAAATCGTACCGCATTCTCACGATGAGACTGCCTATCTGTGTGAACAGTTTGACGATATGTACGAACAGCTGAAAGAAAATACAAGACAGATGGTTTTGAGTGGAATGTTGCTGGAGAAAGCGGAGTATAATTCTCTGCTGGCACAGATGAATCCGCACTTTCTTTATAATACACTGGAATCTGTCAGCGCCATGGCCAAGCTTTCCGGGCAACAGGATATCGTCAGAGTCATACGGATGCTGAGCCATTTGCTGCGCGCCTCTTTAAGCGGCGGAAAGCAGGAAATTCCGCTCAGACAGGAGTTGAGCTATATTCGCTGTTATCTGGAATTGCAGAAGATTGTTGCCGGAGGACGGATTACATGGGATATTGCCGTGGAAGAAGAACTTGAGGAATGTCCGGTACCGAAACTGATCCTGCAGCCTATTGTTGAGAATGCTATTATACATGGTTTGAAGGATCTGCTGGATGACGCTATTATCATTATTACGGCGAATGTAAGAGAGGAACAGCTTGTGCTGGAAGTGTGTGATAACGGGAAAGGGACCAGTCAGGAGGTTCTGGACAGCCTGCTGCTGCAGGAAGAGCCGCCGGAAGATGAAGACCGTGCGCATATCGGGATTCGCAGCATTCAGAAGCGGCTGCATATTCTCTACGGCAGCACATACGGTTTGGAGATGTACAGTGAACCTGGTAACGGCATGGTTGTAAGACTCAATCTCCCATATGGAAAGGGCGGGATTCATGTTAAAAATATTGATCGCAGACGATAACCATCTGACACTGCAGTCGATGGAAAGAACGATCCCCTGGCTTGAGTGGGGATATGAACTGGTCGCAATGGCCGAGAGTGGTTCGGAGGCAGTGGAGAAGGTAAGAAAATATAAGCCGGACATCGTAATCCTGGATATCAACATGCCGGGTATGAGCGGCCTGGAGGCTGCCAGGGAGATCAATCTAGAGCCTGAGAAGCCATTGCTCATTCTGTTGTCGGCCTATGATAAGTTTTCTTATGCCCAATCGGGATTCCGGCTGGGCGTCTTCGATTATCTTTTAAAGCCGTTGGACAATGGAGAATTAAAACAGATTCTGGATAAAGCGGCCGACAGGATTCAACAGGAGCGCAGACAGCAGAAGTCTTGTGCCGGATCAATGCAGTTTGAAAAAGAGTTGTATGGTAAACTGCTGCTGGACAGCGTAAATCGTGTGGCTGAGGCTTCGGCAGAGCTGGATAGTCAGCTGCATGAAAAATGGCATTCTTACGCATATTCCCTTCTGTTGGTTAATATGACGGAAGAGCGGTGGCAGATAGAAGATGTGAAGAAACAAGTGGAAGCAGCGTTGGCAGATTGCGAGAATTCCAACAAGATCAAATCTTTGTCGGTACAGACCGGTGCCGGTATTTTGACGCTGCTTGCCTGTCAGACACTGCGGTTTGCCCGGGACTATGACCTGACGGCATTGCAGGTTGCTCACGTTATCGTAGAGCGGTGTTGTAAACAACGGTTTACTGTCTGTATCGGCGTAAGCAGTTATGCAGAAAATCTGGAATCTCTACAAAGACAGTATGAGGAAGCGGTTTTCGCCATAGACAGCCGTTTCTTTCTGGAAAATAAGACGGTGATCCATTATTGCAGTGTGATGAGCAAAAGCGTGCACAATGAATATATACTCAGCCGGATCATGCAGGAGCTGTGTGGATCGCTGCGGCGCAATCCGGCCGAGTCTACAGAAAAGTTGGATGCTTTTCTTACATTGATTGAAGAAAATAACAGATATGACGTGGAGTATGTGAAGAATATTTTTGTTCAGATCGCCTTTTCTGTTTCTCAGGCATTGTACGAACACAATACCGGGGCTATACGAATCAAGACGATGGATATGATACTGGAAGAGGTGGGTGGGATACACAGCATGCAGAGTATTATAGACTGGCTTAAGCAGTATATACAGGAGAGTGTACAGATACTGGAGCAGGACAGACTTTCGGTATCCATACAGACGAGACGCATCCTCGATTATATCAATACCCATTATATGGAGCATATCGGTCTGAGCGACGCGGCGGCGGATGCCGGTATCTCGGAGAGTCATCTGTGCAGGCTGCTGAGAAGTGAAACGGGTGAGACTTTTGTCAATATATTGAATAAAATACGTATCCAGAAGGCTCTTGAATTGATCCAGAGCGGCGGCTATAAGGTGTACGAGGTGGCTGAAACGGTGGGATTCAGTAATTATGCTTATTTCTATCAGATTTTCAAGAAGATCACCGGACGTGCGCCCACCGAATATCTGTGATATTGTCTGCTGTATCATTGGAGAGTGTGTCCTATGACATGATTTCCTCATAATTTGTCAAAATTTTATATGGTTCCTCCTTTGAAAATGATTGAAAACTGGATTTATACCAACCTGATGTGGATATAAAATAAATGTATCAATCAAAAAGGAGGGACTTTTATTATGAAAAAGAAACTGATGAGTATTCTTCTTGGCAGTGCAATCGTGATCGGTTCGTTGGCGGGCTGCGGCGGTTCCGGCAATGAGCCGGCACCGGAGGATGCACCGGAGGAAACAGCAGCTGGGGATGAAACTGCGCCGGAGGAGACGGAACCTGTACAGGATACGTCGGCACAGGATGAAGGAAGCGCGGATGCGTCGGCAGACGGCGGACTATCCGGAGAACTGACTCTCTTACATTATCTGACAGAGGATGCCAAGCTGCAGGCATTGGATGATCTGATTGCAGGTTTTACGGCGGAAAACCCGGATGTTACGGTCAATACCGAGGCGGTGAGCATGGACAACTATCTGGATGTTGTGAAACTGAGACTGTCTTCGGGCGACGCACCGGATATCATGTTTGGCGGACCGACTACGTATCCGGAACTGATCGATGCAGGTTATATCATGGATTTGACCAATGAAGAATTTACGGGCCGGGTGGCGGAAGGTTCGCTGTCACTGATGAAGATCGACGATGTAGTATATGGCATTCCGCTGGATCAGATGGCCAATGTGGTTTTCTATAATAAAGATATATTCGAGGAATTGAGCTTAAGCGTTCCTGGTACTTATACGGAGTTTATAGAAGTCTGCAAAGCATTAAAGGAAGCTGGTTATGCAGCCTGTGCGGCCGGCTATCAGGATCAGATTTCGCTGGGCGCCAATTATTTCACTATTTTCTACGGGGCGCCGTATCTTGCATGTGAACAGTATACGGACGAGACACAGAATCAGGGCAAAAGCTGGCATGATTATCCTACGGTAACGCAGGCGCTCACACAATTCAGAGAGATCATCGGTTACCAGAATGAAGACTGCAGAACTATCACGACAGACCGGGCGGAACAGATTTTTGCCAATGGTGAGTCCGGCATGATCATCATTGGTACCTGGGGACTGGGAGCTATCATGAATTATAATCCGGATCTGAACTGCGGCGGCTTCCTGTATCCTTCCGAGGAAAATGCAGCGGACAATGCACTGCCGCTGAACACGGATGACACCTGGATGATCTTAAAGGATTCTCCCAATGTAGAGATTGCCAAGGCGTTCTTTGAGTATATGACGCGTCCTGAAGTCAATGCCGATTGGATCGGAACCGTAGGGCAGCTGAGTGCGCTGGACGGTGTACAGGCAGACAAGCTTCCGCAGGGGGCAGCGGATATCGCCGACCTGATCAACAATGGCTGCAAGGTATCCATGTGGACACAGTACGGGGCTCCCAGCGGGCAGTATCAGACGGCTTACTACAATGGATTGCAGGATTTTGCATTATCCGAAACAATGACACCGGAAGAGTGGTGTGACAATATGGACAATGAATATGCAGCTGCAGGCAAATAAACGATAACAGATATGGCAGGGGAGCGTCTGATGCGGCGTTCCCCTTCATGCTTTCAGCACTTGTGCTCTGTGACAGTGTCAGGATCTCGTAGGAAACAGGACACAAGTATTGAGCAGGAAAGGATATCTCATGAAGAAAAAAATGAATTGGAAAAAAGAGTTGATTGATTTCAGCTTTCTGGCACCTGCACTGGTTTTGTTTCTGTTTATCATTATCATTCCGCTGGTTCAGGGAATTAAATATACCTTTACGGACTGGGACGGCCTGATGCCAAACCTAAATTATGTAGGCTTAAAAAATTACATCACGGTTTTCCACGATGCAGATCTGCTGCAGCCTATCGGTAATACGATACTTTTCACGGCAGTGACCGTCGTTGTTATCAATGCGCTTGGCCTGACAGTGGCCATGGCTGTCAACAAAGAGTTTAAGGGTGTCAATATCGTCAAGAGTATCATTTTCATTCCTCTGGTGGTCAGTCTGGTGCTGGTCTCTCAGATGTGGATGTATGTTTACAGTGATTTCTTTTCGATGATCGGACTGAAAAGTCCGCTGATCGATAAGAAAACCTCCATGCTTGGACTGTGCATGATGAGTATCTGGCGTGAAATCGGTTTGGCCATGATGATCTATCTTGCCGGATTAAAGAGTATTCCCTCCGACATCAACGAAGCTGCGATCATAGACGGTGCTAATTTCTGGCAGCGGTTCAGGAATGTCACCGTGCCCTTCCTGGCCCCGGCTTTTACCTACTGTATCCCGCTGTGGCTGGCGGCCGGCCTGCGCATGTATGATTATTCCTTTGTGGCGACTTCCGGCGGACCGCAGCATTCTACGGAGACCATGGCCTACTATATCTACAGCTATCTGTTCCCTTACAATAAAGTGGGCTATGGACAGACTGTTGCGATCATTTATCTTGTAGTATGTATTGTGCTTTCTAACATGGTAACCCGGCAACTGCGTAAAAGGGAGATTGAACAATGATAAAAACACCAAAAAACAGGATCTTAACTATGATACGGATCATAATGTTGTGTCTGTTCGCCGTGATCTGTCTGGCGCCTTTCTATGTGGCGGTCTGCTATGCGTTTAAGTCAAAGACCGATTTTGCCAGGACGAAGCTTGCGCCTCCCACTACGCTTTTTCTCGGTAATTTTGTGGATGCGCTGCATGTGAGGAACTTTTTTGACTCGGTGCGAAACAGCGCCGTGGTGGCCATATGCATGGTGGTCGTCATTGTGTTTTTCTGCTCGGCAGGCGCCTACATTATAGCCAGGAAAAATAATAAGCCCTACAACGCCATATTTTATATTTTCCAGCTTGTTATTCTGATTCCTTTTCAGACGGTTATGTTTCCGTTGTACAAGGAACTGAGCAATATAGGAGCACTGAATACTTTATGGGGCCTGTGTCTGGCGCAGGCCGGCGTGAATGTGGGCTATTATGTGTTTCTCTATACCGGTTTTATCAAAGGGGTTCCGATCTCCCTGGAAGAAGCTGCCAGAATAGACGGGTGCAATCGCTATCAGACCTTTCTGCACATTGTATTTCCGCTGTTGAAACCGATTACCATGACCGTGATCGTACTCTCTTTCCTCGGCTCCTGGAATGATTTTATCATCTCCATGATCATCTGCCAGAAGCTGGAGAAAAGAACGCTGCCCCTGATGCAGTTCTACTTCTTCGGCGAATATTCCGCCAACGTCAGTGTAGCTTTCGCGGCTTCGCTGTTGGCGATGGCTCCGGCGGTGATCATTTATTTCTGTGCGCAGAAGTATATTGTGGCCGGTATGACGGCCGGTGCAGTGAAGTCGTAGGAGATGTATGCCCTCAGCGCAAAACGCTTCGGAATGGAGGAAAAGATGAATAGAAAATGGACACAGGAAGAAATATGGGATTGGTATAAAGCTCGCCCTTGGATCACCGGATTTAATTTTATTCCCAGCGGTGCTATGGATGGCGCAGTTTGGATGCTGCAGGAATACGACCACGAAAATGCTTTTCGTGAGGCTGCGAAAGAAATTGCATTGGCGGCTGGCCTGGGATTTAACAGTATCCGCTTTTTTGTTCCATTTTATTTATGGCGGGTACAGCATGACAGCTTTATGAAGAACTTCGGAGAATTTCTGACGCTGCTGGATAAATATCATATGACTATGATGCCGATACTTTTTAACGACTGCTGCGTGGCTAAGGCAAAGTACCAGGAACCAGTCCTGGGGCCGCAGCCGGAACCTGTGCCCGGGTATTTTGGCGGGACGGCCGCAACTCCTTTTGATGAGGATACCCAGAATGGGGATATTGTTGGGTATGATATAACTGACGAACCGGAAATGGAACCGGTGGTGGAGGCTTATGTGCGGGAGATGGCACGCACTTTTGGCCGGGATGACCGTATTCTGATCTGGAATATTTGGAATGAGGCCGGTAATTCCCAGCGTATGGAAAAGTCAGTGCCGTTGATGACAAAGGTATTTGGCTGGATGCGGGAGGAAGATGTGCTGCAGCCCTTGACAGCTGATGTATGGGGTGCAGGAGCTGACCATCCCTATGGCTGGCTGAAAAATCCCGGGATCTATGCAGAGGTAGAACGTAGGGCTATTGAACTTTCGGATATTATCTCCTTCCACTTCTACGGGGACTATTCACATGCCAGAATATATATCGCACAGTTAAGGGAATTTGGACGTCCTCTGATCAATACGGAGTGGCTGCACCGCCCTTACCGCAGCTTAATTCAGACCCATCTGCCCCTTTGGAAGAAAGAGAAGATTGGCAGCTATTTCTTCGGTTTTGTAAATGGCAAGGCACAGTTCAATTATGTATGGGAATTTATCAAAAAGCTGCCGGATATTGATACCAGTCTTTGGATGCATGATATCTTTCATTCTGATTTTACGCCTTACGATGAAGAAGAGATTGAGGTGATCAGAGAATGCAATCGAGATAAGCGAGTCTTCTGAAAAAGACTTAAGAAAGGATGCTCAGGCAGAGCGGTATATTGGACGGAAGCAAATTTTCCGGAAGAAAAGCTGCGTAATCTGGTACTGGGCGGGATCCTAAAATAAAGTCCGCTTTTTTGAAACTTTTAAACCGCTTCCTTCGTATTATTGTAGAGGCGCAGTCTACAATTGTACTGCACGATCAGAATAACGCAGATGAGGAGGAAACGGTCGTGGGATCTTCTGTCAACGCCCGGACGGGGGTGAGTATAGCGGTCTATAAGCCGCGGGAGTTTGATGCATCGAATCCGGTATATGAGGTTGAGACATGGGATGCGGATGACAACATGACGGAGCGGATGGTCAATATTTCGGAAGTTGATCCTGCGGACTGTGATGAAGTGGAGATGGCGGCTTATACATGGTATCTGAGCAACAGCGGCAAGTGCCCCGCTGCATTCCTGCTCTTTGCCGGGGCGAGAGAACACCACCGGACAAGCCGGCCGGGGTATTCGAACGACAGTGTATTTGAGAAGCGTGACTGGGTGGAGCTGTTCAGGGAATATATGCAGATGCAGTATATGGCTGGTAACAGGAAGGGGTATCTTGAGCATAAGGAGCTGTTAGGATTTTTGGAATAGAGCAGAGAGCGGCAAAGCGGGAGGAAGCATAACATATGGAATAAAACAGGGCAGAGTGGATTGACACAGAGAACCGGAATAAACGAACCTGCGCGGAGCGTTTATTCCGGTTCTCTGTGTCTGTTTGCAGTTATCTGAAAACTTTGTTAATTGTTCTGTGGAGTGCAGACAAAAAAGTATAAAAAATATAAAATAGGGATAAATTTTTGCAGAACCGACTCCGGTATAATGAAAGAATACACTGGGGGACACCTGACCATAATGAGAAAGGGAGGGGAGGGTAACATGATCAAAGTTTTGGTAGTGGAAGATATGGATATTACCAGGGAGGATATTCTGGGACTGATCGACTGGGAACAGCATGGTTTTGAGCTGCTGCCTTCTGCCAGAAACGGCAGGATCGGTCTGGAACATGCACTGCGTTATCGACCGGATATCGTGCTGACAGATATCAAGATGCCTGTTATGACAGGTTTGGATATGATGAAGGAGATCCGGGAAAAAATTCCCGGGATCAAATTTATCCTGCTTACCGCATATGAGGAATTTGAGTATGCCAAGAGAGCGCTGGAGATGGGAACACAGGCGTTTCTCCTGAAATATGAGATTGACAGTGAAATACTGCTGCGTGAATTGAATAAATGCGTGGAATCGATTAGAAAAGAACGGTGTGTGGAAGATATGACAACAAGGGCGCGGCTGGACCGGCTGTTGACAAAGGGCGGATACGGTGTGCAGGAGATACAGTCCGCCGGGACAGCGGCACGGGAATCTTTTTTTCCATGGATAGGCGGCAGTATCCTGCTTGATATCTGGTGCCTTAAGAGAAGGAATGACATCGGAGAGGATAATCTGCAGGACGCCCTGCGGGAAGAGCTGCGGCAGTACCGTTTTGTATGCATGAAGGTAAAAGAGCGGGAGTACGTCATATTTGTGGAGGCGCCGGACAGCCATTCCCAGATGGAAAAGAAGCGTTATCTGAGAGAATTCATTCTGTCTGTGCAGGGGGTTTTCAGCAGTCTGCTGGATACACAGACTGCCGTGGCGATCGGTGGGGAAGTGAAAGGCAGCAGAGATATTCCGGCGGCCAAAAAAGCGGGGGAAGAGCTTCTGCAGTATCGGATCTTTCGGAAGGGCGGCTGTATCCTGGAAGAAAAACCGGAGGAATGTCTGGAGGAGCAGAAAGAGCAGATAGCACGGAGTGTGGATGACATAGGCGCCGATGTGGGCAGGGAAGATTATGCGAATGCCAGAGCGAGGATAGAGACATTGTATATTCGTGATATAGCACAGGCTGGCAGTATTGACCTGCTTAAGAGAATGACCGTCAAGCTGTCCTATTATTTCAGACAGAAGGGATATGAGGTGAGGCTGCCGGAATTTGACGAGTGGCTGGACAGGGTGAGCTTTAACATGCTGACAGAGAGTGTAGATCATACTGCGGAGCGATTCGGTTATCTGCTGGATATCCTGCAGGAACATACGGATAGACGATACTCGCGCAAAGTGAGAGAAGCCATGGCTTACATAAGAGAACATTATACAGAGGATGTGGGTCTGAACGAGACAGCTGCTAGCCTGGATGTCAGCCCGATCTATCTATCTCATCTGTTCAAGAAAGAGGCGGAGATCACATTTTCTGCATATATCACCAGACTTCGTATCGAAAAAGCCAAGGAACTGCTGCGGCAGGGGGACAGGAAGATTTATGAGATCAGCGAACTGGTAGGCTATCAGACGGTACAGTATTTTACCAAGGTGTTCAAGAAGGAGACAGGAAAGACGCCGGGAGAATTTGAATGATGTCTGATTTAAGAGAGGAGAAGTGAGGATGCAGACGGACTATAAGGCAAAGACGAAGATTTTCTGGAAGATCTCCAGAGTGGTCCTGATCTCGGTAATGATATGTGTGCTGTGCACCAGTGGTTTTATTTATTCTTATATGATACCGATGATAGAGGAAGCTCTTCTGGATAAAAAAAGGGATATGTGCAGGAATATGTGCCGGCAGGAGATCAATGAACTGGAGGAGATCGAGGTTTATGCGAGGAACATAACCTTTGACGATGCTGTCCAGAATTTCCTGAAAGGAAACGACATACAGGGCAGTTATGTGTACTATACCAGAATTCTGGATATGGAAAGACGGTTGAAGGATTATAAGATGATCTATGGCAGCATCATACAGGATATTTTTGTGATCGATGACCAGGGGAAAGTGCTGGAGACAGTGAATACATATTGTGATCTGCCCGGTGAAGCAGTTTTCAGCAGACTTATGGAGGCAGGAGAAGCGTCCGGCTTTACGGAGAGATATTCTTTTAATTACCGGGGGACGACAGGCGAGAAAAATACGCTGGCATTTGTAAATTCCATCTATGATAAGACGGGGGTTTCGGTGGAGTTAGGGAAGCTGGTGCTGCTTCTTGATGCGGATGAGATCGACCGGGCGCTCTCACTGGATGAGGATATCAGAATCCGTCTGACAAGTCCCGACGGAACAGTGCTGTTTGACGGGCTGAAAGAGGAGGGGAGCGCTGTTTATGTGGACAGGTTCGGCGATGCCGGCTGGGAGGCGGCATATCAGATTGAAAATAAGGCGATCGCGGAAGAGATCGGGCGGATCAGCTCCATGGTGATCGCAGTGTTGGCGGCAGTGCTGGCCTGTATGAGCATTGTTCTGATCATGGTGCTGAGCAGAGTGGTAAAGCCGCTGGAGACATTGATCAGAGGAATGCAGCGGGTAGCCGTAGGAAGCAGAAGTGAACACATCGAGATTCATACGGGAGATGAATGTGAACAGGCCGCCAATGTATTTAATTCCATGGTAGAGAGCATAGATCTGTATACACAAGAGCTGGTGGAAAGCGAAAAGAAGCAGTATGAGGCCAGATTGAAGATGCTGTCTTATCAGCTGAATCCTCACTTTATTTATAACACGTTGAATGCGATCATCTGTCTTGCCAGAAAGCAGGATTATGAAGGAATCATCGACCTGACAAGGGAATTTATCGTGCTTTTGCAGTCTTTGCTCAGAACGGATCTTTCAGCGATGACTACCGTGGAAAGAGAGCAGGAGCATATCGAGAATTATCTGCGGGTGTTGCAGAAATGTTACAGGAATGTTCCGGATATCATGTGGGAGATCGGGGAGGATATCGAGAGAGAGGAAATTCCGCGGATGATCCTTTATCCGCTTGTGGAAAACAGTATTTTTCACGGGATCGTTCCCAGTGACAGGCTGTGTATGCTGCGCGTCAGCATTACCAGGCAGAATGAATGGACCATGGTCGCGGTGGAGGATGACGGGATCGGATGCAGTGAAGAGGAGCTGGAGGAGATCAGGAAGCAGCTGGCCAGTGAGCGGGTGGGAAGTCATATCGGGCTTTTTAATGTGAACGGTCGGCTCAGGCTGATCTACGGGGACAGCTGTCTGTTTTCGATAGAGAGGAGAGCGGGAGGAGGCACGGTGATCCGCTTTGGTTTCTGTAATGGAAAGCGGTGACGGCAAAGCCAGATGTGCTTTTCTTAAAAAAGTATAAAGCATGACAATAAAGTATAAAAAGGAAGGAACGATGGCAATTCCTGAACAAAGGATGAGAGCTGCCTCGTTAAAAAAGTATAAATTAAATTGAAAATCGCGTGTTTTTGTATGGCTTCCTGACCGCTATACTTTAAACATAGCAACAAAGAAGTCATAGATAAATAGAGCAGCCTGACGTGGCAGGATCGCGCGGGGTGACGCGAAGGAGGTATTTATGAAGAGAAAATTATTGACAATTCTTATGGGAGCCGCAATCTGTATTTCCAGCCTGGCAGGCTGTGGCGGTTCCGGATCGCAGCCGCAGGAAGCGCCGGCAGCATCTTCCGGGCAGGAAGCGGAAGCGCAGCCGCAGGAAACTGAAGGGGACAGTGCTGCGGCGGACAGAGAAGTCACCATCTGGTGCTGGGATACGGGCGACACAAGAAAACAGATGCATGACGAGTTTACGAAGGCTACCGGAATCAAGGTGAATCTTGTTGCGGTAGAGAGCAAGGATATGACACAGAAGCTGCAGACTACGCTGGCCAGCGGCGGTGAGATGCCGGATATCGCGTGGCTGGAAGCTACCTTCCGGGGTAAGCTGTTGTCTCTGGATATCTGGGAAGACATCACTTCCGATCCTTATAATTTTGATACAAGCCAGGTGCTGGACTATTTGATTCCTCTGGAGACGGCGGAGGGCGGCCAATATGTAGGACCGGAATGTCCGTCGGTGGCAGGTATGGCATACAAGAGAGAGCTTGCGAAGGAGTATCTGGGTACGGACGATCCGCAGGAGCTGGAGGCCATGTTATCCGATTGGGATGCTTTTATCGAGAAGGGAAAAGAAGTAGCGGAAAAGTCTGGCGGGACTGTGTTTATGCTCTCATCGCTGGGTGCGGCAGGGCAGATGCTTAAGGGACAGTCAACGGCACCTTTTGTGGAAGGCGACAAGCTGAACCTGGATGCTTCCATGCGCCCCATTCTGGAGAAGCTCCTGGAGATGAAGCAGGCAGGTATGGTGGATGTGCTGGATTTCAGCTCGGCGGAGGAAGGCGCTTCCTATGCGGGTGATGAACATATTTTCTATCCCTGTGCCAACTGGTCAGTAGAGTTTACGATCAAGTCCAATGATAAAGACGGGCAGGGAAGATGGGGCTTTATGCTGCCGCCCGGCGGTCCTTTCCCCTGGGGCGGAACAGTTATGGGTGTTCCCAGAGGAGCCGTGCACAAGGAAGAAGCCGTGGAGTATATCAGATTCTTCTTTGCATCGGAGGAAGGCGCTGTACTGCAGAGAGATTACAAAGGCAACTTCTCTCCTTATAAGCCGCTCTATGAAGATGCTACTTTCTACAGTGGCGAGGACGAGTACTTTGCAGGACAGGATGTACTGCAGGCTATTTCACAGGAGGTATTTCCGAATATCAAGGGCGTGAGACTGCCCAGCAAATATGATCAGGATATTGATGATGTTTATAACCTGGCGTTAAAGACCATCAATGCGTCGGTAGATGGAAGCGTATCGGTAGACAGTCTGATCGAGTCCATGACGGAGGAACTTCTGACCAAGCAGCCTGATTTATCAAAATAAATGTTTGACGATTGAAAAGAGGATCTGCTGTCAGATCCTCTTTTACAGAAAGGAGAGTGATATCATGTCAAAAAGGAATGCACCCTATGCCATGATCGCGCCTTATTTTATCCTCTATCTTGCCTTTGGTCTTTTTCCGATCCTGTTTTCCCTCGGGGTTAGCTTTACCTCCTGGGACGGCATAGGAGAGGCGGCATTTGTGGGATTGAAGAATTATAAGCGTGTCTTTGTACAGGATAAATTTTTCTATAAGTCCCTGCTTAACACCATGATCCTGCTGGCCATCAGCACACCGATACAGATTGCGCTTGGCCTTTTTATGGCCACCTTCTTAAAAGATTTCTTCAAGAAAACGCGAAATGGTCTGCAGCTGATCAACTTTCTTCCCTATATTACGACGCCGGTAGCGGTGGGCATCATTTTCCAGCTGATGTTCGACTGGAAGAGCGGCGTGATCAATGCATTCCTCAATCTGTTAGGGATAGACAGCGTTTACTGGCTAGGAAATGCCTGGCCCTCCCGGGCGGTAGTGATCTTTATGATTGTGTGGAAGAATTACGGTTATATGATGATCATGTTCCTGTCCGGTCTGGCAACCATATCGGATGAACTGTACGAGGCGGCGAAGATTGACGGTGCAAGATGGTGGGACAGTTTTGTCAGGATAACAATTCCGCTGCTGCGCCCGATCTTTATCTTCGTGATCACCACCAGTGTGATCAACGGCTTCAAGCTCTTCGATGAACCGCAGTTGTTATTCTCTTCCGCAAGTCAGCCCATCGGCGGACCGGACCGGGCGGTAATGACGGTGGTCATGCGGTTCTATGAGGCTTCCTTCCGTAACTTTGAGTTCGGATACGGTTCTGCACTGGCGTATTGTCTGTTTTTGGTGATCGCAGTGGCGTCTCTGCTGCTGTTTAGCCTGATTAATAAGAAAAAGGGGGATTGAGCATGAATACATATGCGAAAGGGATGCGGAAGTCTGGCATTTTAAGAAAACTTCCCGTATGGCTCTTTATGATCGCGTTGTCTGTCTGTGCATTACTTCCGTTCTACATGATGATCGTTATGGGAACGCATTACAGTGAAGACCTGTATACAGGAGTGAAGCTCTTCTTCGGTAAGTATTTCGTGCAGAACTTTCAGACCGTGATGCGGCAGAATTTCCTTCTGTACTACTGGAACAGTATTCTGGTGGCGGTGTGCAATACGGTGGGCGGCCTGATTGTCAGTGCGCTGGCAGGTTATGCCTTTGCAAAGTTTGATTTTAGGGGGAAAGCAGTCCTCTTCGCCATGGTAGTGGCGACACTGGCAATCCCGCAGCAGCTTGGTCTGATCGGGTTTGTGCTGGAAATGCGCTGGCTTAAGTTGAACAATACGTTGTTCCCGCTGATTGTATCCGGTATGGCAAATGCTTTTGGCGTATTCTGGATGCGGCAGTATATCGGCGGCTCCGTGCCTGACGAGATCATCGAAAGCGGACGGGTGGACGGCTGCAAAGAATTCGGGATCTTTTTCCGGCTGGTACTTCCTGTCATTCGCCCGGCGCTTATTACGATCTTCCTGCTTTTGTTCCTTTGGTCCTGGAACAGCTATATGACGCCGCTTGTTATGATCAGTAAGGAAGAGCTTTATACGATTCCGTTGTCGATCGCGCTTATCAGCAGTGAATACAGGACGGACTATGCCGCCAGGATACTGGCACTGTCCCTGGGGACGATCCCGATCCTGATCCTGTTTTCCTTCGGTTCCAAGTATCTGATTAAGGGGCTTGTGGCCGGCAGTGTAAAGGGTTGAGATATGATTCGAGTAAACAGTTAGGAGTAATGGTACATATGGAAGAAAGAATTTTATTGGATAAGGGTTGGAAGCTGTATACCGGGGAGAAGGATATCTGTCTTGATGTCCCGTATATGCCCATGCAGGTACATGATATTCTCTTTGCAGCCGGCAGGATTGACGAAGCGTATAAGAGGGGCCGGCAGGATGGTTGTGAATGGGTCGGTCAGAAAAAGTGGATCTATGAAAACCGGCTGCAGATACCGGCAGGAGCAGAGGAGAAGCAGCTTAGCCTGATCTTTGGCGGGCTGGACACGGTGGCGGATATCTATATTAACGGAGAGCGGCAGCTGCATGTGCAGGATTGCTATATGCCGGCGGTTCTCGATGTTTCTTCATGGGCTGGTGAGGATGAGATCAGTCTGCAGATCGTCTTTCCGTCAATGGAGGAAGTGCTGGGCGGTATCGAGGAGAAATACGGAGAGGTCATCGAAAGGGATAAGATCCCGGCCTGCCGATTCCTGCGCAAGACGTTTCATGATTTCTCCACTTATCTGGGGAATGATGAAAATTTCTGGAAAGTGGGCGTTTTCCGGCCTGTAGAACTGCGTATCACCAGCAGGCATTCTCTGCGGGACTGGAAGGTTTCCACTGTGTTAAACGAAACGTTGACAAGGGGCAGGGTAAGAATTGAGCTGGAGACAGACGAAACGGTGCAGGAATGGAAACAGGAAGTGACTGTGCAGGCCGAACTTACATTGGACGGAAAGTTGATCGACCGGATACGTGTACCGTGGATGGATGTGGTGACGCTGGAGGAGAAGGCTGTCAGGCTGTGGTGGCCAAGGGGGCTGGGAGAACAGCCGCTGTATCTCGTTACCCTGCGGTTGTATCTGGGCGGAGCGGAAATCTTTGCCGCAGACAGGAGAATCGGTTTTCGCCGTATCTCCATGCCGGAGCCTTTGCATGTGCTGGTCAATGACCGGGAGGTGAAACTCTGGGGCGCTAATCTGACGCCGGATGAAGGCCATACGATGTGTGAAGATGCAGACAGGGTCCGTAAGATCATGGAGCTGGTAAGAGATGCGAATATGAACACACTGCGTGTCTGGGGAGAAGGCGTGCCTTTTACGGATTTGCTTTATGATCTGGCGGACGAGTGGGGGATATTGCTGTGGCAGGAGTTTTTCTGCGGCCATACACAGTATCCGGATGTGGAGGAGGTAAAAGAAGCTGTTCTCGCAGAGGCGGAATATATGGTGAGAAGGCTGCGCCATCGTCCTTCCATACTACTGTGGTGTGGTGGAAATGAATGCTATATGAGCCGCGACTTTGCGGAGCCGGGCAGAGAATATCTGTGCTCGTCCCTCTTTGAGTATGATCTGAAAGCGTTGACGGCCAGACTGGATCCGGACCGGTGTTATCTGTACAATTCTCCCTTCGGCGGTTCCTACACCAATGACCCGTTGTACGGGGATACGCACAGCTATACCAATTCCTGGTATGTGCCGGGAAGTGCACTGCCGCGTTTTGTGAGCGAGAATCTGCGGGTGGCCTTTCCGCCGGTGCGGTCGCTTAAGCGGTATATGAAAACGGAAGAGCTGCCGGTGCCGCAGCCGATACGTCATGGCGGCCTGCCTTGGCCGGCAGCGTATCAGAAAATCACTTCTGCGGAATCCTGGAAGAAGATTCCGCCGGTGGAGGAATTCTATGATCCGCAGACGCCGGAGGAAATGGTCTATGTGTTTGGTATGGCGGCGGGCAGCTATATCCGGCGGACTGTGGAGCATTACCGCAGGGGCAGGGAGGCGCAGGAGGCCATGGGCAGGAGACGCTGCTTCGGACATCTGATCTGGAAGCTGAATACTACCTATCCTCATCTGTACAGTTCCGTGTTGGACGCGTATTTGGAGCCGGGTATTCCATATTATTTCCTGAAAAGGGCGTATGAACAGCTTTTGCTCAGCGTGGATCTGGGGAACCATCCAGATGTGTGGGTGGTCAATGACACGGGAAGTGAAGTGCTGGGAACCTGTCAGGTAGGACTTTATGATATGGCCGGGAACAGATTAGAAGCGCAGTGTGAATTTCCGGTCAAAGTGGCAGCCGGGGAAAGTCTGCTGGCCGGCAGAGCAGACTGTTTCGGACAATTCACCAGGGACAGGATCATCCGCGCCAGACTGGTGGATGAGGCAGGCGGGGTGCTGGCAGCAGGTCATGCTTTCGCTGATATGGAGAGGCATTTGCTCTTTCCTGAACCGGAACTTGAGATGGAGATGCGGGGAGATACGATTCTGCTGAGAACGCACAGATTTGCCCATGGAATAGAGTTGACCGGGGAAGAAGAAAAGGATCAGTTTGGCTGGTATTTTTCCGACAACTATTTCGACCTGTTCCCGGGAGAAGTAAAAAGGATCACGGTTGCCGGTACACATGAGAAGGGGCTGATCTGTGCCAGGGCTGCCTACAGCGAGCACAGCGTATCAATAGATTGGAAACTGAAAATGAAATAATCAGCGGCGTAACGCGGAAGGAGATAAGACAATATGCACTATCAGGTATTTGGTAA